>CATAPZ010000016.1:0-9441 GCA_949486955.1 Cryomorphaceae bacterium
CGAATGGCGCTGCTTAAGCTGAAACGAAATGTGTGATTTTCATTTGCCTTGTAGACAACAGATGCAGCCGGACTCACCAACGGCTGGAAGTTTTGATTCTTATCTAACCTAGCTGTAACGCTGGTCTTTAGTCTTTCATCCAAATAGAATTGTTCCCAACCACCATAAATACCGGCCTCGTAGTTCCGTATAACTACATCTCCAGTATCGCTAAAGATGGTTCCTGCACTATTCGGAGTGTATAGGCGAACATTACCACCCACTCTAAATTGACCTGCATCAGTATCGAAAGTGCGTTCACCTTGACTGTGATATAGTGCACTCTTGTCGTAGAATCTGCTTCCACCCTCTGTAAATAATGAAGAAGTGATATGACCTTTAAGCGCATCAAACTCGGCTGTTCCCGGCTTCAAATAATTCACCACTGAATATCCATAAACAGCTTCCATGAAACTCATTACAATGGCATTGGTTGTATCGTGAAGTTGGTTAAAAAAGTCCCTGTTGTCCGCTATCACGTTTTGCATCTCTGCTTCAAAATCTGCATTACTAAGTGTATTGGATGGGTAATCAGGAAGTGCTCTAACTTGCGGTCTATTGAAGATGTACCACATGGTGCGGTACTGATTGCTGTAGAACTGGTCTGGTACAATGCTGTCTTGCATGCGAAGGGCAGTGAAGTAAGCATCATAACTATTGCCGGCATCCTCGTGGGTTGAATACGCTCGCCAAAACCATTTGCCCGTTTCTTCACGAAGCTCTATGCGGTTTTGAAGGAATAGAATGTCCTTCAGACTGTACCTATTATCCCCTTGATAGACGGTAGTACCTGCACCAAAATTCATTGCATAAATACCTCGGACGTTGTCATTGAACTTGTAATGAAGCGCTGTCGTCAATTTTAAGTTTTCAGTATCGTAATCTACCAGGTGTTTTTCTTCAATTCCCGGACGGTAAAAACGTCCCAGTCCCGGATATCCTTTAACATCTCCCCCTGCATCCCAGTATTCTTCATCCCCATAACGATTCACAGCGTCGTACCCACCGGGGTTCAAAGCGTCGTCTGCGCTAACATCAGTAGGATCGTAGTTTTCGGCCTGCCAGTCGTCTGCTCTTAATGCAAAGAGGTTGATCTTATAGGCGAACTTATCATTGACCTTATCTGCCCAACGAACACTTAATTCTGTCAAATTACGCTCCCCTACTTTCAGACTGGAACTTATGCCTGTAAAAACAAAAGGGTCTTTGGTCGTCATTGAGATGACTCCGTTGAACGCAGACGGACCGTAAAATGCTGTGCTTGCCCCAGCAATAACATCCACGGACATTATATCGAGATCGGGCGCACCCAAAAAGTTTCCTAAAGAGAAGTTTAGACCAGGGCTCTGGTTATCCACACCGTCTATGAGTTGAAGTGAACGCACTGGTGAAGTACTATTAAATCCGCGCGTATTAATGATCTTGAATCCGATACTCGCAGAAGTCAGGTCCACTCCTTTCAGCGTTCCCAAGTGATCATAAAAGCTGACACTTGGGCTCTCTTTAATGGCCAGAGCATCCATACTCTCGACAGTAAGAGCACTCTTCTCTTGTTGTTCACTTAGTCGTTGTTGAACTACACTTACTTCTTTCAAGACATTGCGGTCCGGTTTCAACGTGATAGGAAGCGGAGAAGCATCTTGTAAAACCACGCGTTTTGAAGCGAATCCCATAGAATTCACTTCAACTTGAACTGGATAATTAAAGATGTCCAACGACCAAGCACCATCGAAATCCGTAACCGTACCAATGTTGCTTAATTCTCCATTAAGCACCACACGTACCGAAGCACCTATGATAGGCTCTTTCTTATTATCAAAGACGGTTCCACGTATCTGACCATTGAGGTATGTCCCTAAGAAAAGGAATAGTGCGAGTAGTGTTCTGTTCATGACGAACAAAATACTAAAAGCTCAAGAAATAAAGGGTGAATAAACCCCTTTATGTAAACGATTAATTTGCAGCTCTTTTCAAGCGGTCATTTATGGCGCGTCCTAAGCCTTTTTCCGGTAAATAATGTGTCCATATTTCGGTACATCCCATGGCACGTAGCGCTCTCAAGCCAGTAAATAAGCGAGATGCCGCTTCTACGTCGTTTTCTGATTGACTCAAATTGAACACTGTTGCGCCTTCAAGCCCCTCGCCCATGATAAGTACTCCCGTTTTAGAGTTATCAACACCCTTGTAGTTATCAATCAATTCCTGTTTATTGGAAAAGAGTCGAACACTTGCGCCAGGATTGTAATGAGCGCTCAGCATTCCAGGCGCTTTTGGATTCGAGGAACTCGTTTGAACTTCTAGAGTCCCGAGTACAGATTCCAGCTCCTCTAATGCTAATCCTCCCAAACGCAAAACACGTGTTTCTCCGCACAGATTGACAATGGTGCTCTCTAGTCCAACGCCACAAGGACCTCCGTCTAGAATAGCGTCTATCTTGTCACCCAGTTGCTCCTGAACATGAGCAGCAGTCGTTGGGGATGTATAACCAAAAGGATTCGCACTGGGTGCAGCTATGCACAGTCCACTCTTTCGAATGACCTCGAGGGTCATAGGATGATTGGGAATACGAATGGCTACCGTTGGGTGCCCTGAAGTCAATAAATCAGGCACAACCTCTTTTTTCGGTAAAACTAAGGTCAATGGCCCCGGACTAAACTTCTTAAATAATGCTATTGCAGCGTCGTTTAATTCAGCCACTTCTTGAGCCTGTTCTATAGAGGCTACATGTACGATTAAGGGATCAAATGAAGGTCTGTTTTTCGCTTTGAAAACCTTAGCCAACGCACTGACATCTAACGCATTAGATCCCAATCCATAAACTGTTTCTGTAGGCAAGGCTACCAATGCTCCTTCAAGCAAAAGCTGAACGGCCTTATCTATGTCCGTTGTAATTGCCATGCCTTATGGAATATTCAAATATTTATGTGTCTGAAGGCTTACTTTCCATCGCGGATGCTTCATCACATAATCCACAATGT
Organism: Cryomorphaceae bacterium; assembly: GCA_949486955.1. Classification (GTDB taxonomy): domain Bacteria; phylum Bacteroidota; class Bacteroidia; order Flavobacteriales; family Schleiferiaceae; genus UBA10364. The sequence continues at coordinate 3,018 of CATAPZ010000016.1, forward strand.
GAGGCATCATTTCTTCACGTTTACTCCATTCTGGTTGTAAAAATAATGCACACTCCTCTCCTACCTTTTCAGCATGCTCCTCGGCCCACTTAAAGTCGTTTTGGTTGTATACAATCACCTTTAATTCATCGGCGGAGGCGTAAAATTCCTGTTTTGGAGGAGCCGTTTTTTTTGGACTTAAACAAATCCAATCCCAGCTTCCGGTCAATGGATAAGCCCCGCTAGTTTCTACATGAACCTTCATTCCGACCTGATGAAGCGCATCTACCAAGGGATTCATGTCCCAAGTAAGCGGTTCACCACCGGTAACAACAATAGTATCACTATACTTCTTGGCGTTAGCAACAATGCTTGAAATGGGAGTAGGTGGATGTGTATCTGGGTTCCAACTCTCTTTGACATCACACCAGTGGCAGCCTACATCACAACCACCAATACGTGCAAAGTAAGCCGCTTTACCAGTATGCGCGCCCTCCCCTTGAATAGTATAAAATTCTTCCATTAAGGGCACTACAAGTCCACTGCGCACGTCGGCGCTAGTATAACTTTGGGATGTGGTTATGTCTTTCAAGTGGATTAAGACAATTCAGTTACTTTCATCGTATTCATCATAAGCGCAGCTCTAGTCATTGGACCTACACCGCCTGGTACAGGGGTAATGAAGCTACATTTAGGCGCTACGGCGTCATAATCCACATCACCTAATAATCTGAAACCGCTTTTCTTAGTAGAATCGTCTACGCGGGTTATACCCACATCAATGACACAAGCGCCCTCTTTGACCATATCTGCCGTCACAAATCCTGGACGTCCCAAGGCCGCCACGATTATATCGGCTTTTTGGCAAACCTCTTTCAGATCTTTGGTTCTCGAATGACAGAGGGTAACTGTGCAGTTACCCGGATAATTGTGCTGACTTAGGAGTATAGACATTGGTGAGCCCACAATATGACTACGACCAATGACTACACAGTTCTTGCCTTCTGTGGGCACATTGTATCTGCGTAATATCTCCACAATACCTTGCGGCGTAGCAGGGATATAAGTAGGAAGATTAAGCGTCATTTTACCTACGTTTTCCGGGTGGAAACCGTCAACATCTTTCTTAGGGTCAACCGCGAGAAGAACTTTAGTTTCATCAATATGCTTTGGCAAAGGCAGCTGAACGATATATCCATCGATATCCTCGTCATTATTGAGCTTGTTAATGGCTTTTAACAGCTCATCCTCAGTGGTTTCTGCAGGAAGCTTGATCAGTGTTGAACCAAAACCAACCTCCTCACAATCACGAACTTTAGCATTTACATAGGTGCGTGAGGCACCGTCCTCTCCTACTAAGATGGCGGCTAAGTGGGGGACTTTCTTCCCATCTGCCTTGAGTCCTTTCACTTTTTCGGCCAATTCTGCTCGAATCTGTGCCGATGTTGCTTTTCCGTCTAAAACTACCATAGTCTATGTCTTTATCGCATACCGCGCATCATGTTCATCATTCCGCGACGTCCACCGCCGCTTTGCATCATCTTCATCATTTTACGCATATCACCAAACTGCTTAAGCAGGTTGTTCACATCTTGGACTGTACGCCCTGAACCTAAAGCAATGCGCTTTCTGCGCGAACCATTGATGATATCGGGCTGCTGACGCTCTGCTAAAGTCATGCTGTTGATCATCGCTTCAATGTGCCTGAACGCATCGTCATCAATATCAATGTCTTTCATGGCTTTACCCATACCTGGAATCATACCCATGAGGTCCTTCATATTCCCCATTTTCTTGATTTGCTGGATCTGATTCATGAAATCGTCGAAACCAAATGAATCGGTGGCGATTTTCTTACTCATCTTACGAGCTTCCTGCTCGTCAAATTGTTCTTGAGCACGCTCTACGAGGGAAACAACATCGCCCATACCGAGAATACGGTCTGCCATGCGGTCAGGATGGAACACGTCTAACGCCTCCATTTTTTCTCCAGTACCAATGAATTTGATGGGTTTATTTACAACGCTTTTGATTGTCAATGCCGCACCACCACGTGTATCACCGTCTAATTTTGTCAGGATAACACCGTCAAAATTCAATACCTCATTAAAGGCTTTTGCTGTATTCACCGCATCTTGACCCGTCATAGAATCTACTACGAACAAGGTCTCTGAAGGCGTAATAGCTTTGTGGATATTACCAATCTCTGCCATCATCTCCTCGTCCACAGCCAAACGACCAGCGGTATCAACAATAACTACATTGTGACCGTTGCTTCTAGCAAAAGCCAGCGCATTAGTAGCAATACTTACTGGGTCTTGATTGCCTTCTTCTGAGAATACCTCGATGCCCAACTGCTCCCCTAGGACGTGAAGCTGGTTGATTGCTGCTGGACGATACACATCACAGGCAACAAGTAGCGGCTTCTTGGTTTGCTTGTTCTTTAAGTAATTGGCCAATTTTGCACTGTGGGTAGTCTTACCTGAACCTTGCAGACCGGCCATCAAGATTACTGCTGGCTTACCTGCCAAATTTAAGCCCTCAGCCTGCCCGCCCATCAGTTCGGCCATCTCGTCACGGACGATCTTCACCATAGCTTGCCCCGGCTTCACTGCTGTGAGCACACCGGAGCCTAGCGCTTTCGCTTTTACATCATTGGTAAACTGCTTGGCAATTTTAAAACTAACATCTGCTTCAACCAGCGCACGACGAATCTGCTTTACGCTGTCTGCAATGTTGAGTTCGGTGATCTTATGATTCCCTTGTAATACCTTAAACGCGCCTTCTAGGCGGTCACTTAAATTTTCAAACATATCAGTCTACGTTTGGAATGTTTTCTAATGTTGCTAGGAAAAAATCCCAGCTCTTTTTCACGGATGAAATTTGCGTTTTTTCATCCGGACTATGCGCACCACGAATGTTTGGCCCAAATGAAATCAACTCCATTTCAGGGTAATTGGTTCCAAGAATACCACACTCCAAACCGGCATGACAGGCATTTACGCGTGGCTCTCCGTTAAAGAGCTTACGGTACAAATCCGTCATCGTTGTTAGAATGGCGCTCTTTGGATTAGGCGTCCAACCTGGGTAAGAGCCCGTGCAATCTACAACGCAGCCAATGGATTCAAAGTTTCGCGCAATTGCACGTGCTAAGTCCATCTTCTCACTCTCCACTGAACTACGCGTCAAACAAAGGATGGTTAGCTCGCCGTCCTTCAAAAGAACACGCGCCGTGTTGTTCGAGGTTTGGACAAGTCCCTCAATATCTGGTGACATGCGGTAAATGCCATTTGGGTTGGCGTACAACGCAGTAATTAAAGCACTTTGGAATTCCTCACTAACGACCTCTAGTGGGTCATCTATTTCTTCCCAAGCCAATTCAAGATTAGGATCCGTCGTACCGTGTTCGGCAATTAGCTCAGCACCAACCACGCTCAAAATGTTCTCAAAAGCATCTATTTGAGTATTTGGAGCAACTACAACCGCTACGCTCTCACGAGGTATTGCATTCCGAAGACCGCCACCGTCTAAAGAAGCTAAACGAACTGTCTCTCCAAGCCGGTCAAGGACTCTATTCATCAACTTATTGGCATTACCTAGGCCTTTGTGGATATCCATACCACTGTGTCCTCCGCTCAATCCACGAATTACAAGCTCGAATGCAGTAGCATCTTCAGGAGAAGGCTCCAAATTCACCTTACGAGTGGCGTTGATATCAATACCTCCCGCACAACCAATGGTTAATTCATCGTCGTCCTCAGTATCAATGTTTAAGAGAATCTTCCCATTCAGCATACCGCCTTTTAGCTCAAGAGCACCCGTCATACCCGTCTCTTCATCAATGGTAAACAAGGCATCTATAGCTGGATGTGGAATATCTGTAGAACTCAATACAGCCATGATATAAGCTACGCCCATACCGTTATCAGCACCCAAGGTTGTTCCACGTGCTTTTACCCAATCACCATCAACATACATGTCAATGCCTTGAGTATCGAAGTCAAAGTCTGTATCGTTATTTTTTTGGTGCACCATATCAAGGTGTGCCTGAAGCACTATAGGTGTACGATCATCCATACCCGCTGTGGCAGGTTTACGGATAAATACATTTCCGATGTGATCTACTTCAGTAGGTAGGCCCAAGGAATTACCAAAATCGACCATGAACTGGATAACACGCTCTTCTTTTTTAGAAGGACGTGGTACAGCATTCAAATCTGCAAAATGGTTCCAAACGGATTGTGGCTCAAGGCCTCTTACTTCACTACTCATATTACATTCTATTCGGTACTTGGATGCCCAAGCAATTCATGGATTCTTTAACTACCTCTCCTACTGCTTTACTTAACGCCAAACGGAAGGTGATGGTTTTATCATTCTCTGCACGAAGGATGCTGTTGTTTTGATAGAAGCCATTGTACTTCTTCACCAACTCGTACGTGTAATTCGCTAGGACTGCAGGACTCAAGTTCGCCGCCGACTTATTCACAATATCTGGGAAATCTAGGATAGCCTTGATCAAAGTCACTTCATCTTCATTTGGAGTAATGTCGGACCAAGATTCATTATAAGCACCATCTGCTTTGCGCTGTAAACTCTGAATGCGAGCATAGGTGTACTGAATGAAAGGCCCTGTGTGTCCATTGAAATCAATACTATCGGCCGGATTGAATAGCATACGTTTCTTCGGATCAACCTTGAGGATAAAGTATTTCAAGGCACCCAGTCCTAGCGTGGTAAACAACTGCATTTGCTCATCTTCACTGAGACCGTCTAGTTTGCCCAACTCAATAGAAATGGAAGCTGCATCCGCCACCATGCTATCAATAAGATCGTCCGCATCAACTACTGTTCCTTCGCGAGACTTCATTTTACCCGTTGGCAAATCAACCATCCCATAGCTCAAGTGATGCAGCTTATCTGCCCAGCTGTAGCCCAAACGCTTTAAGATGATGAACAGTACCTTGAAGTGGTAGTCTTGCTCATTCCCCACTACGTAGGTCATACCCTCGGCATCAAAATCGACAAATCGTTGAATGGCGGTTCCGATATCTTGGGTCATGTACACCGAGGTTCCGTCGCTTCGTAGAACAAGCTTGTGATCCAACCCTTCATCTTCTAGGTCAATCCAGACCGAACCGTCTTCTTTTTGATAAAACACCCCTTTTTCAAGGCCCTTCATCACATCATCCTTGCCAAGAACGTAGGTATTGCTTTCGTAGTAATTCTTATCAAAATCTACCCCGAGTTTCGTGTAGGTGGTATTAAAACCGTCGTATACCCACCCGTTCATGGTTTTCCATAGGTCCACCACTTCCTCATCGCCCTGCTCCCATTTTAGTAGCATTTCTTGGGCTCTTAGAAGCGAAGGAGCCTGCTTTTTGGCCAATTCTTCAGACATACCGCCAGCAACCAATTCCTTGATTTCCGCTTTGTACACTTGGTCAAACTTCACGTAGTATTTACCCACGAGATGATCGCCTTTGAGCCCACTGCTCTCAGGAGTCTCACCCTCGCCGTACTCTTGCCAAGCCAGCATCGACTTACAGATGTGAATCCCTCGATCATTTATGATTTGAACCTTGACAACATCCACACCGTTTGCCTTCAAAATCTGGCTTACCGAATACCCCAAGAGGTTATTCCTGATGTGGCCGAGGTGCAACGGTTTGTTGGTGTTAGGAGAGCTGTATTCAACGATGTATTTACCTTTGCTTGCAGGCGATGGAAGACCTAGGTTTTCAGAGCTTACAAACGATTCAAAATCAGAAATATAACCAACCCTATCTAAACTTAGATTTAGGAAACCCTTAACCACATTAAATGCGGTAACGACACCGGTTTCTAGGAGCTTTTCTCCAATCTCATTGGCCACCATTTCTGGTGCTTTTTTAGCGGCTCTTACAAACGGAAAAACGACCAATGTGAGGTCGCCTTCAAATTCCTTTCTGGTTTCTTGTAATTCTACGGAGGCTTCCACCCCATACAGTTCTTGAATTACTGACCCTATGTTTTGTTCTAAGCTCATGAGCTAAGGTTGTTTTGGCAAATATATTTCAGCGAGCATGCATCTAGCACTTCCCCCGCCAAGAGTTTCTATTGTAGTAAGATCCGTATGAAGGATATTATGGTAGCCCGCTATGAGCGCTTTCTGTTCAGTAGTCAGGCAATTGAATGCACTTGTACTCATGACCAAATGTAAGGCATCTCCACCTCCCTTCACCAAAAGCATATTTCCACCGAACTGGTGTTTCTGAACCTCTGAGATCTCTAAGACTTCTTTTCCACTGTGCCTTATCGTATCGGTGACCATCCTGCGCTCTTCCAGATCATCTATAGCATCCAGACATAGGACCGCATATTTATCCGTCATACACATGAGCACATTGGTATGGTAGATGGGCTGGCGGCCTTCAGGAGTGTCTTGGAAGGCGCTAAAGACTAC
>CATAPZ010000017.1:0-4227 GCA_949486955.1 Cryomorphaceae bacterium
AAAACGGGGAGCCTTTCGGCCCCCCGTAAAAATAACATATTTAATGCTTAGTGAGCAACGTTCAAACGCAAGGTCTTGCTTACGCCGTTTACGTTAACATTCACAAAGTATAGACCAGCGCTCAAAGCACTTGTTGGTAGCTCAACTTTCTGAGTACCTGCGTCCATAGTCATAGCATCAGTATACACTGTTTGACCCATAGCATTCACTACGTTCAACGTAACCTCTGAGCGATCGATTAAATCGATCTCAACACCTGCAAATTCGTTTGCTGGGTTCGGGTATACTGCGATGTAACGCGCCATGTCGTCCATTTCATTTACACCTGAAGTCGTGTACATAGCGTAAGCGCTCTGCAATACTTCACCTGTTGAGTTGTCTTGCAACCAAACGATAACGTCCATGTTTGAAGTACCTACCCAGAAATCGTAAGAACCTTGCGCTGGCGCAGAGTTTACAGAAATCGTAGAGTTTGCATAGTGTGTGTAAGTGTTACCAGCAGTCATGTTTGCCATGCTGTGGCCGTTAGATCCGTCCATGAACTTGCGGAATACGTGGTAGAACGTCGTCTCACCATTCGTTTGAACATTGTGAGAAATTTCCTTCTCGATCATTGCCATGTGCAAAACAACATTTGAACCAAGGTTCGCCAATGCGTCTACAGTAGCATCACATTGAATGTAGTTACCAGTAGCACTCCACTCTGCATCTAGTTCAGCAAGAGCTGGAATATTTTTCACAAGGTCAATGTTTGCTTGCGAAGTAGGGATATTAGATCCTGCGTAAACTACGTCTGGCACACCGTTGATGCCGTAAGCAACGCGACGGTCAGCCGCTTCTTGGTTGTATGCAGGGTCATTACCTGGAGAAGGCCAGTTCATTTGGTACTTCACAGAAGTTACACGACCGGTAGATGTATTCGCATCGTTGTCGTCCAATAGATCTTTGTAGCCAGGGTTAAATGAAGCACATGGTCCACAAGTTGACGAAGTGAACTCTTCTGCCAATACTACGCGATCAGCTGTTGCTGTAAGTACTTCAATAGCTGCACTTAGAGTATCGTTCGACGTGTTTTGATCGAATGTACCGTTTACCGGAGAAGCGTAAATGTCAACAGTGTAGTTACCTGTAGAACCAGGCGTCCAGTTTGTTGAATGTGTCCAAGTGTACGTGTCGTAAGGAGCAATGCTCAAACCTGTTAAGTTCGTAGTCACTGCAGTACCACCGTTAACAGAGTAGTTGATAGTTGCTGAAGTGATCGTCGTACCACCGTAGTTTTTCAAAGTTCCTTCCAAAGTGAAAGGTGCGTTGTTCAAACCAATTGTAGAAGGCATGTCCAAAGACTCTACTGCTACGTCAAAGTTGTATGGTGCGAATACTGCGAAGTCTTCGATACCCAAACCGTACAACCAGCCACCACCGTCTTGGTAGTTGAATGCGAACTGTACATTTGCATTACCACAAGCAGCACTTACATCAATCCATTGGCTTACCCAATCACCTGCTGGATCAAGAGTAGCAAGAGTAGTCCAGTTAGAACCACCATCTGTAGTGTACAAGAACTCTGCAACTTCAGTCGCGCCGCTGTAGGTAGCGCCAAAGTAGAATGACTTAAATGTCGCGTGCATTACTGAGTAGTTGCTCAAATCAATAGTATCCGTAATTAGGTACTCGTCTGCTTTGTTACAGTTACAGCCGTCGTCGTTTGTGGCAACGAAGTTTGAACCTGGATCTGTGATAGTAAAGTAGCTCGAGCTCAAGGTAGAGGCCGAACCAGAAAGGAAACCACCGTCAGTGGCTTGTGTCGACTGCGTCCATCCGGTTGGGATACCGCTGTTGAAATCAGTAGAATAGATAACGCTTTGTCCTTGCGCCATCGCTACTGTTGCAGTACATACTGCAAATAGGGATAGTAGAAGTTTTTTCATGAAATTGAAATTATAAGGCGTGAATTTAACAAAAAAACACCGAAAATTTTACCGTTTCTTCTTGAAGAACATTGGTTATCTTTGAGCATAGAAAATGTATTAGAAATGAAAAGAACCCTATTACTCCTATCGTTCGTATTTACCGTTGCTGGTCTAAATGCTCAATCGCTTGCCGTCCACGAGATGGATACAGTGCTTGAGGTAAATTCTACAGCAATGGCAGATTATGGATTTTCTATCGATATCAAGAACGTAAGTGCTACTGATGTAGACGTTTATGTCCGTCGCGCCTACCACGAGATGGATTGTGCTTTCGACAGCGGTTATTTCTGCTGGGACTACTGCTACGGTAGTGATATCGATAGCTCAATAGGTTACATAAATATCCAGCCGGGAGTTGTTAAAGGAGACTTTTCAGGCCATGTATACTCACCAACAACTGGAAGCTCATGTACTGATAGCACGCGTTACGTGTTCTACAACGGGAAAGACAACAGTGACTCATTGAGCGTTTGGGTGACCATTTCTGCGGGTCCAACAGTTGGAACTATAGAGTTAAGCGTTGCTGAGAATAAGGTATATCCTAATCCAGCCGTGAACGTGCTTCATATTGAAACCCAGAAAGCAGGAACATTTACGTTGTATAACACCTTGGGCGAGGAGGTAAAACGTACCTATTTGGTACCCGGCCAGAATGCAGTTTCTGTGGCGGATTGCTCCAACGGAATTTATCTCTACAGCGTTGACGGCTCTACCTTCAAAAGAGTGGTGATCAATCACTAGATTTTTTTGATTTTTTGAAACTGCCGCGCTGCCAGCGCGGCTTTTTTATTTTCGGCGTACGAAAGACCACTTAAAGACGTTATCCTTAGATTGAAATACCGATTATGATTTACTACGTAAAGGGCAATTTTGTTGAGAAGACTGCAACCAATGTGATTGTGGACTGCGCTGGAATTGGTTATGATGTTCAAATCTCTTTGAATACTTACGCTGATATTGAGCCGTTGGCTGAAGGCTTGCTTTTCACATATCATTTGGTACGTGAGGATGCGGAAATGCTCTTCGGCTTTTCTACAAAACGAGAAAAGGCACTTTTTGAACTACTCATTTCAGTGAGTGGCGTAGGTGCCAATACGGCCAGAGTCATTTTAAGTTCACTTGCCCCTGCTGAGGTAGAGCAAGCGATTATGTCTGAAGATGCTGCGACCTTACAAGGGGTCAAAGGCATTGGTGCAAAAACGGCACAACGTATAGTGATTGATCTTCGAGATAAAGTGGCCAAGGTAGCTGCAGCTGGCGACTCGCCAATGCTTGCAAGGGCAGGTGGCGCTCGTGCAGAAGCACATGCTGCTCTGACTACGCTCGGTATTTCAGCGAAACAAGCCGAAGGTGCGCTGAACAAACTGCTCAAGCAAGATCCTGCCATGAGTACAGAAGAATTAGTAAGAAAAGCTTTGCAACTGCTGTAAATGCCAAGAAATTGGAAGAAATATGTAAGTAGAACGGTTCTCGCTCTGCTGTTTATTCCAGTGATGAGCTACGGACAGGAAAGCTCGGACACTACCGGAACAGGTGGTGTGACGGTTTCATTGCCCGAACCTTCGAACTATACTAAGGAAATTATTTACGATCCTACTACTGGCAACTACTTGGTGTACAAAAAGATTGGCGACATTCGCCTTCCTATTCCCGAGGTATGGACCGTCGATCAATACCGCCAGTACATGTACGACATGGCCGAGCAGGATTACATGGCCGATAAAGCTGCGCTCTACAATCCAACAGGCGATAATCCGCGCGATGGAGAAGGGTTGGTTCCTCAAATTCAAACGGGCAATGAGGCGCTTGGTAAGGTATTCGGGAGCGACCTTGTAGAAATTCGTCCCCAGGGTATGGCTGAAATACGTTTTGGAGGTCGATATCAATATGTTGAGAACCCTGGAATTCCAGTTCGTAATCAGAAGACTTTTGCCTTTGATTTCGGCCAACGCATTCAGATGAATGTCAAGGGTAAGATTGGAGACCGTTTGGAATTAGGTGTGAATTACGACACCGAGGCATCTTTTGCATTTGACAATCAGATGAAATTGGATTTTGAAGGCGAAGAAGACGATATCATCAAGCGTCTAGAGATGGGTAACATCAACATGCCGCTGAACAGCTCGTTGATTACGGGCGCCCAGAGCCTTTTCGGTTTAAAGGGCCAATTCCAATTTGGAAACACCACCGTTACTACGGTCTTCTCAGAGCAACGCTCACAAAGCCAGAGCATCAATGTGCAGGGTGGGGGAACCAC
>CATAPZ010000018.1:0-4660 GCA_949486955.1 Cryomorphaceae bacterium
AATTACATTTACCTCATGATTCGTCCACTTAAACAGCGCGTCCAGAAGTTTCTAGAAAGTACTGCCCTAGATATAATTGGTGTCTTATTGGTGGTAGGAGTGAGCATAGCGCTTGGCTTTCACAACACCGTGATCAATGGCTTACCTATTGGATGGTTTTCAACGATAGGAGCAGGGGTGAGCATGATGGTCACTCGTTTAGTGACCAAAAGAAACAATATTGGGAACCTTATTGGATTAGCCACAGCTATCAATAGCGCAGTTGTTGACTACTACCTTGGTAATGAAGCAGCAATTCTTACGTATCCTATATCCTTTCTAGGTGCTGGAATGAGTTATTTGTATTGGAAGCGTCGTCCAAACAGGATACCTCGAAAAATAGACAACATCTTCTTCGTGAATGTTGGAATTGCCTTTGTTCTTGCGATAGTATTGAATTATATCGGGTTTACAGACTTCTTGAATGGTCCACTTGGAGATAACATGAATAAGTTCCTGGTGACTTCTGCAATCACAGGGATCACTTACAGCGGTATTCTGAATACACCTAGAATGTATGCGGATACATGGGCTTCATGGCAAATCTATAATATTCTCAAGTTGCAGCAGAATATCCTTTTTGGAAATGTAGCCTACATTCTCAAGTATACTTTTTATCTATTCAATGCAGGACTCGCCTGGATTGTATGGCATTGGATTCGTAAAGGAGATAATGAACTTTATAAAGGACTACCTAATTAAAATACCCTTTGATTTCATTACGGGTAGGGGCTCGCTGAAGGCCATATCAATGGTTTTAGGACCAAAGATGTATTTACGGTCTTTCATTTGACCGCCTTCAAAGAAACTTACCCAGTATTCATTGAATAAATCAAAAATCTCAGGCATCATTGGCTCTAGCTTTGCAGCGGATTTCGCGGGGAGCACCTTGACCATTTTACGAAGCGTAGCCGTGCTTTTACCGCCTTTAGTTTCAAGATCGCTGTACCCTTTGCTCTGGACCAAAATATTTTCGAGCGGACCGTCAGTATCGTTGATCAAATGCATCCACCAAGTGGTATCACCGTGCTCGTCAGTTACCTCTAATGCAGCAACATAGACGTCTTTAACCTCAGGAATTTCAATGTCTTTTCTCATTTAGGGCCAATTTTAGACGGCTGCAAGATACTTAATAGCCTACAGCTTGACCGTCCTTCCGACTTTCACTTGCACCGTGATAAAACCCAGTTTTAGTATCGCGGTAGATGGCTTGATAACCGCCATAGATGCCTCGAGCGAATCCCACCTTGTGACCTCGTCCCATTAAGCCTCGAACCGTTTCATAAGGGATGCCACTTTCAACGTGTACTTCCCCCTGATCAGTGGAGGGGCCTGTTACTGGTGAACTTCCACCGCTATGGTCCCAGCGAGGTGCATCTCCAGCCTCTTGTACATTCATGCCATAATCCACCATATTCATTACTATTTGTGCATGGCCTTGCGGTTGAAAATCGCCGCCCATCACGCCGAAGCTCATTATTGGCTCTCCATCTTTGGTAATGAATGCCGGAATAATCGTGTGGAATGGGCGCTTGCCAGGTTCATAGGTGTTGTTGTACCCTTCCTCAAGGCTGAACAACTCACCACGGTCTTGAAGCATAAAACCAAGGCCTGGAGGAACCATGCCGGACCCCATTCCTCGGTAATTGCTTTGGATCAAACTGATCATATTTCCGTCTTTATCGGCCACAGTCAAGTAAATGGTTTCTCCAGCGCTGATCTCACTTGCGTTATAACTTGAGGCATAGGGCTTCAACTCGCCATAGTTTTCTGCCGCATACTCTTTGCTTAACAAAGCCTCAACAGGAACTTCGGCCATGTCCATATCAGCATAGTACTTCGCACGGTCTTCAAAGACACGCTTCTTGGCTTCAGTAAACAGATGAAGGTGTTCTTCGCTGCCCCAATGAACTTCGTTGAAGTCTTTGTTTTCAAGAATATTCAACAGTTGTAATGCGGCAATGCCCTGCCCATTAGGGGGCAGTTCCCAAACGTCGTATCCACGATAATTTACGCTCACAGGCTCTACCCATTGGCTGTGGTGCTCGCTCAAATCTTCCATAGATAAAAAGCCACCTTGCTCTTTGATGAAGGAGGTAATGATTTGGGCGACCTCACCTTCGTAAAATCCTTCGCGACCTTTTTTAGCAATGGCTCTGTAGGTATTGGCCAATGCAGGGTTGCGGTAGCGCTCTCCGTTCTTTGGACGTTGTTCGCCGTTCGGGTCGAAATAGGTTTCCTTAATGTTTGGATATCCCATACGTGAAAACCTATCGATAGAACCTAGGTAATATCCTATTAACTCTGTTACAGGAAATCCTTCTTCAGCATACTGAATAGCAGGCGCCAAAATTTTCTTGAGTGGCATGGATCCAAACTTGTCATGTAGCGAGGTCCATCCATCCACAGCACCAGGAACACTCACTGGAAGTGGTCCATAAGCGGGTATCTTCTCTAGCCCCATAGCCTTCAAAGTATCCAGAGTCATAGATTTCGGAGAGCGGCCGCTGCCGTTGAGACCATAGAGCTTCTGAGTTTTAGCATCCCACACTATGGCGAATAGATCACCGCCAACACCGCAACCCGTGGGCTCCATAAGGCCGAGCGCTGCATTGGCAGCGATGGCAGCATCTATGGCGTTTCCACCTTGTTTGAGGATGTCTAGACCAATCTGGGAAGCCAGTGGATGCGAGGTACATACCATTCCGTGTTCAGCGAGCACAGGGCTACGCGTTTGAAAGGTAGCTCCGTTGACCCTGTCTTGAGCACTTAGTGATAGAAAGCTAATAGTAGAAATTGCGAGTAGAAGTAATCTCATAAGTCAGTTAGTTGAACTTCCAAAATAAGGAATTCGTTCTTGACTTTGTTATTGGTTTACTTCCCGATACACCTCACGGGAAACCTCAAGTGATTTTCAGTGGCATAGTTCAATTACATCTGTGAATCTCTTTTTGATCAGATTTACGCCTGCATGATAGTATTAATCTTGTTCGGAATATTCCGAACACACGTTTGGAATCACGTGTAATTCCATAATCCCAATGTTTTCGGTATCTTCACAACTAAAGGAATACTTAAGATGTTTATGACTGTTAATCAGAGGGTCCTTGGTTCGAGCCCCGCAGGCTTTTTAAGAGCGGCTATTGATGTCAATGCAAATGGTGATGTCTCAGTTGCTGGAGCGGGACTTGTAGGGCTCGAAAACTATAGTAAAGATTCTCGGCAATTCTTGGGAGATATCGCATCCGAAGCGACGTCATTGGTGCTACGAGAAATTTTACCTTTAGATGCAAAAGTAAAAAGCCCAGGTGATGTTGAGGGTATGATAATGAATGGCCTAGCAGATTTTCTTCTTAGCGGTTTGTCTGACGGCTTTGGAATCGCGATGAAACAATCTTTGAAAGATACTCAAGATCACCTTGAAAATACAAGAGAAGATTATAATTGCGAAAATTGTCTAAACGAAGTCGTAGTAATTGCGCCTAAGAAATGAGAGTATTAGTAGTTTTATTTCTGCTGACCAAAGCTTGTTCTATCCCAAACGGCAACTTTAGGACCTATCCGCACGTTGAATTAGATAGTACAAAAGCAACGGCGCATCATTATGGTAGACATGGGGTGTGGTGGAGGTATATGGTTGATGGGAAAGAGTATTTCATAGAAGGGTCCAAGGACCGGAAAGGAATATATCTTGGAGAGACTAATTGTGTGATAGTCTATGAAACGGGCAATCCTAATAATTCAGTGCTACATGAAGAAAAGCAACTTCCTCAATCTGATGCAATTGCTGAAATCAGACTCCGTGGGGTAATACGAAAGTCATACAGAAAAGGAGATTACATTATCGCCGTCTGTAAGATAGAGGAACAATCTGACAAGAAAAAAGCCAAAGAATGGGAGCAGGCATTTACAATTAGTCAAGACAGTATTCTTAACTTCCATGAGATGTCTAAAACGCCATTGCTTTTGACTGTATATGTTACAGATACAAATGCTACAGTTTTTTCAATTCATGAGGCTATACTATCTCTAGAGCCATTTCCGGATTCTATTAAAGGTCCAACAGTTTATTGGTATAAAGATTCGCTGTATTAATGAATCGTTTTCATGAAATAGATAGATACACAGTTAAAATCCAGGAAATACAAGGATTGTTGGTGACCATTGTGCCGAATACTTTTCCTAGAATTTATAATGCTGTTCTTGCTGTATCTACCATATCGTTCTTGTACATATTGATTTTAGCTATACTTGATTCTTCTTTGCAATTTATTATCATTTTAGTTATTATTATTGTTGTTTTTGTTTTAAGTCATAGAAAAGCTACAGTTTATTTGAATGAGATAAAATTTGATTTAGTTAAAGAGACCATACTTATTCGAAATATTTCGATTTTTTCGCGTTGGTATCCTGACATTAATCTGAATTTCTATGAAATCAAGGAAGTGGGACATAAAAGATTTAATAAACAGAGAGATTTAATCTATTTTAATACTCACAATCAGTCACAGGTAGGAATATTGACATGTCCTCGTAGTCCGTTTGTCAGTGGTAAAATGAAGATTGCTACAGCTGAAAATGTTACAAATAAAATAAAGGATATTGTATTCCCCCCGAAAAA
>CATAPZ010000019.1:0-18924 GCA_949486955.1 Cryomorphaceae bacterium
CCCTCTTCAATACCGCGAGCTACGCGCTTCTCATTGGTTACGAACAAATCGTCACCTACCAACTGAACCTTGTCGCCAATCTTCGAGTGAAGTTTAGCCCAACCGGCCCAATCGTCTTCGTGAAGACCGTCTTCAATAGAAGCAATTGGATATTTTTCAATCCAGTTTGCCCAGTAATCAACCATTTCGTCAGAAGTCAATTCACGACCGTCGCTCTTGTGGAATACATACGTTCCTTTTTCCTCATTGTAGAATTCTGATGCAGCTGCATCCATAGCAATCCAGATGTCCTCACCAGGCTTGTAACCTGCTTTCTCGATACTTTCTAGAATGATTTCTAAAGCTTCCTCATTAGAACCGATAGAAGGCGCGAAACCACCTTCATCTCCTACGTTCGTAGAGTATCCCTTGCTCTTCAGCACTTTCTTCAAGTTGTGGAATACCTCAGTACCCATACGCAATGCTTGGCTGAATGACTCAGCACCAAATGGCATTACCATAAATTCTTGAAAATCGATAGAGTTATCAGCGTGTGAGCCACCATTCAAGATGTTCATCATAGGTACTGGAAGTGTACGCGCGTTTACGCCACCGATGTAGCGATACAATGATTGACCAGTGCTTTCAGCTGCAGCCTTAGCCACTGCCAAAGAGACTGCCAAAATCGCATTGGCACCCAATTTCCCCTTATTCTCGGTTCCATCAATCTCGAGCATAATCGCATCAATATGTGCTTGCTCAGTTACAATCTCACCTTCCAATTCCGGAGCGATGATATCATTGACGTTATCTACTGCTTTCAAAACACCTTTGCCCATGTATACAGAAGCGTCTTCGTCGCGAAGTTCAACCGCTTCGTGGATACCTGTAGAGGCTCCTGAAGGAACAGCAGCTCTACCCATAGCACCGGTAGAAGTGATTACATCAACTTCAACAGTTGGGTTCCCGCGAGAATCCAAAATTTGTCGAGCATGGATGTGAGTAATTACAGACATAATATTACGTTTAGAGTGTTAGTTAGTGTTTTGTCTTAGTTGTTTTTGATATTTTCAATAAACGAATCAAAAAGATATCGGCTATCGTGTGGGCCCGGAGAAGCCTCAGGATGGTATTGAACGGAAAAGCAATTCGCATCTGTTCTTTTGATACCCGCAACCGTTTGGTCGTTTAAGTGAACGTGGGTTAATGCCACGTTATCTGAGGCCTCAACATCTTCCATCTTCACTACAAAACCGTGATTTTGTGAAGTAATCTCACCCAGTCCAGTCCCCACATTCTTAACAGGGTGGTTAATGCCACGGTGACCGTTATGCATTTTATAAGTACTCAAACCGCTTGCTAGCGCAATCATCTGGTGTCCAAGACAAATACCGAAGACCGGTAGACCAGAAGCTATACCTTTGGACACCTCAGCTACTACCTCTGGGGAAGCAGCAGGATCACCAGGACCGTTAGAGTAGAATAAGCCGTTAGGGTTCCACGCCATCATCTCTTCTGTAGAGGTATTGTATGGGAAGATTTTTACTCGAGCTCCACGATCTGTCAAACATTTTATGATGTTATTCTTGATCCCTAGATCCAATGCGGCAACACGAATCTCACTATCGGCAGGACCTACTTCATATGCCTCCTTAGTACTTACCACAGGAGCCAATGCAAGCCCTTCCATGTTTGGACATTTTTTAAGCTCTTCCTTAAGCTCATCGATTGCATGGATTTCTGTAGAGATAATTGCATTCATCGCACCTGAATCGCGGATGTGACGAACTAAGGCACGCGTATCAATATCCTTGATGGCAACTTTCCCTTCTTTTTCAAAATAGCCGTAAAGACTGTCCGATTTTCCGGTACGCGACGCGACTTCGCTAAAGTTCTTGGTGATCAAGCCCGCAATCTGAATCTTTCCTGATTCTATTTCCTCCGCGTGTACACCATAATTACCAATATGCGAGGTTGCCATAACCATAAGTTGACCGAAATACGATGGGTCAGTAAAGATCTCTTGATAGCCAGTCATACCCGTATTGAAGCAAATCTCCCCATAGGTTGTACCGTCAAGCCCCGTTGAGGAACCATGAAATACGGTACCGTCCTCGAGTAGTAGCGTAGCCTTTTTAGTTGAATTATCCATGAGTGTCAGTTTCTAAAAAAAAGGG
The DNA here is from genome assembly GCA_949486955.1 of Cryomorphaceae bacterium. GTDB lineage: Bacteria > Bacteroidota > Bacteroidia > Flavobacteriales > Schleiferiaceae > UBA10364. Next base: position 2,157 of record CATAPZ010000019.1, read on the forward strand.
GAAATAGGCACAAGACCTAATTCCCCTCTAAATTAATCAACAAAGACCTATTTGGTGCATTTGTCTATTCTTATTCAGCAGATTCTTCCTGAGTTTCTTCTACTGCTACTTCTTCAGGAGCTGCTTCAGCTGCAGGAGCAGGAGCTGCTTCTTCCGTAGTCGCTTTTGAACGGCGGCCACGACGAGTAGTTTTCTTCTTCTCTTCTTTCGTGTACAATTCGTTGAAATCTACCAACTCCACCATACACATCTCTGCGTTATCTCCAAGACGGTTACCCGTTTTGATAATGCGAGTGTAGCCACCTGGACGGTCACCCACTTTAGGACCTACTACGGTGAACAACTCTGTCACAGCATGCTTGTTTCTCAAAGCAGAGAAAGCAGTACGACGGTTATGTGTAGTATTTTCTTTAGCACGAGTAATCAGAGGCTCTACGAACTTGCGTAACTCTTTAGCCTTTTGCACAGTCGTGTTGATGCGCTTATGCTCAATAAGAGAACCAGCCATGTTGCTCAACATCGCCTTTCTGTGCGCAGTCTTTCTGCCGAGGTGATTATTTTTCTTACCGTGTCTCATTTTTATTCTTTATCGAGCTTGTATTTAGAAATATCCATTCCAAAGCTCAAGTTTTTACTATCAACTAACTCTTCCAATTCAGTAAGTGACTTCTTACCGAAGTTGCGGAACTTCATCAAATCTGATTTAGAATACGTTACTAAATCACCCAAAGTATCTACTTCTGCAGCCTTCAAACAGTTCAAAGCACGAACGCTCAAGTCCATATCGTGAAGTTTAGTCTTCAACAACTGACGCATATGCAATGCTTCTTCGTCGTAGCTTTCAGTTTCAGCACTTTCTTCGTCCTCAAGGCTAATGCGCTCGTCACTGAACAACATGAAGTGGTGAATCAAAATTTTAGCTGCTTCAGTAAGAGCATCTTTCGGTAGAATTGAACCATCAGTCTCAATCTCCATGACTAACTTCTCAAAATCAGTCTTCTGCTCTACACGATAGTTCTCAATAGAGTACTTAACGTTCTTGATTGGCGTATAAATGCTATCGAGAGCAATAGTTCCGATAGGAGCATCTGCTTTCTTGTTCACTTCTGCACCAACGTAACCACGACCCTTTTCGATCACCACTTCCATAGAAAGGTTCACGTTCGCGTCCATGTTACAGATCACCAAATCCGGGTTCAATACCTGAAATGAAGTAATGTGTGAAGCTAAATCGCCAGCAAGCAACTGCTCTTTACCGCTCACAGAGAACTTGACAGTTTCTGTATCAACAGATTCGATTTGTTGCTTAAAGCGAACTTGCTTTAGGTTTAGAACAATTTCAGTTACGTCTTCTACAACACCTTCAATTGTGCTGAATTCGTGATCTACGCCGTCAATTCTCAAAGAAGTCAAAGCGAATCCTTCAAGTCCTGAAAGCAATACTCTACGAAGTGCATTACCGACTGTTAAACCGTAGCCTGGCTCTAAAGGTCTGAACTCAAACTGACCATCTTTGTCAGTCGACGCGTTCATGATTACTTTATCCGGCTTTTGGAAATTAAGAATAGCCATATTGAATGGGTATAAGGTGTTATTATTTCGAGTACAATTCGACGATCAACTGCTCCTTGATATTCTCAGGGATTGCATCACGTGAAGGTACACTTAGGAAAGTTCCTTCCATTTTACTTTCGTTCCACTCCAACCAAGGGTAATCACCGTTGCTAGATGCGATTGCATCAGCAATAACTACCAATGATTTAGACTTTTCACGAACGCCTATTACATCGCCAGGCTTCACATTTATTGATGGAATACTCGCAAGCTCTCCATTAAGAGTAATGTGACGGTGACCTACCAACTGACGTGCAGCATCACGAGTCTTACCAAGACCTAAACGGAATACTACGTTGTCAAGACGGCTTTCACAAAGTTGCAATAGAACATCACCCGTTTTGCCTTTACTTCTTGACGCTTTGTCAAACATGTTTGCAAACTGACGCTCTAAAATACCGTAGGTGTATTTTGCTTTTTGCTTTTCTTGCAACTGAACTGCATATTCGCTCTTCTTACCACGACGACGGGCGTTACCGTGTTGTCCTGGAGCATATTTGCGCTTTTCGAAAGAGCTGTCTGGGCCAAAGATAGGCTCGCCCATACGACGTGCAATCTTTGTTTTTGGTCCTCTATATCTTGCCATAATACTTTTCTTCTACTAATTATTAAACGCGACGTTTCTTAGGTGCACGACAACCGTTGTGAGGTGTTGGTGTGATATCAATGATTTCTACCACTTCAATACCCAAGTTGTGCAAAGAACGGATAGCACTCTCGCGACCGTTACCAGGACCCTTTACGTATGCTTTAACTTTCTTCAAGCCCGCCTCAAGTGCAACGCGACCACAATCCTCTGCTGCCATCTGAGCTGCGTAAGGAGTGTTTTTCTTGCTTCCGCGGAATCCCATCTTACCAGCTGAAGACCAAGAGATAACTTGACCCTGCTGATTTGTCAATGAGATAATGATATTGTTGAACGAAGATCCGATGTGTGCTTCACCCATCGCTTCTACGCGTACTTTACGCTTCTTCGTCTGTTTTGCTTGTTTCTTAGCCATAACTAATAACTATTATTTAGTTGCTTTTTTCTTGTTAGCAACTGTTTTTCTCTTACCCTTTCTCGTACGAGAGTTGTTCTTCGTGCGTTGGCCACGTAGTGGAAGACCCACACGATGACGGATACCACGGTTACAACCGATGTCCATCATACGCTTAATGTTCAATTGAATCTCTGAACGCAACTCACCTTCTACGATGTACTCGTCAGCTAATACACCACGAATCGTAGTCAACTGATCATCAGTCCACTCTTGAACTTTCACATCTTCGTGAACCCCTGCTTTCGCCAAGATCTCTTTAGAACGGCTCAATCCAACACCATAGATGTAAGTTAGACCGATAACACCGCGCTTAGTTCTAGGTAAATCTACCCCTGCAATCCTTGCCATAGTATTCTTTCTATTATATCAATTAACCCTGACGTTGCTTGAACTTTGGGTTCTTTTTGTTAATAACATACAAGCGTCCTTTACGACGAACAATTTTACAGTCCGCACTGCGCTTTTTAACTGAAGCTCTTACTTTCATTTTTTTAGTATCTGTACGTTATACGAGCCTTAGTTAAATCGTAAGGACTCATTTCTAGTTTTACTTTATCCCCTGGTAACAATTTAATGTAGTGCATCCTCATTTTTCCTGAGATGTGCGCAGTTACAACGTGACCATTTTCTAACTCTACACGGAACATTGCGTTTGACAATGCTTCTGTTACCGTACCGTCTTGTTCTATTGCATTTTGTTTAGCCATATTAACCGAAGGTACTTGTTTGGGTTCTTCCTCTTAGTTTTCCTGTCTTCATCAAGCCGTCATAGTGACGATTCAATAAATAACTTTCTACTTGCTGTAAGGTATCCAAAATTACACCCACAGTAATCAACAATGAAGTACCTCCGTAGAAGTAAGCCCATTGTGTATTCAAACCCACAACCATTGCCACAGCAGGAAGAACTGCAATGAGCGCAAGGAGTAACGAACCTGGGAATGTAATTCTACTCAAAACCGTATCTAAAAATTCAGCAGTAGGTGCACCTGGTTTTATACCTGGAACAAATCCACCGTTTCTTTTTAGATCATCCGCAATAGAATTGGTATTTACCTGAATAGCAGTATAGAAATATGTGAAGATGATGATTAACAAACCGAACGTGAGGTTGTAACCAAAACCTTGGATATTTCCGAAAACCGTAATAATCCAGCTGATGCTATCACCTTCCGCACCACTGTACTGAAGTACCGTGATTGGAATAAACATAATTGCTTGAGCAAAGATGATAGGCATAACACCTGCTGCGTTGACCTTCATAGGAAGGTATTGACGTGCTGTTGGTGTAGCTGCTCCTCTACCCGCGGCTGCTTGTTTAGCATATTGCACTGGAATTTGACGAACTGCCTGTGTTAACGCAATTGCAAACATTGTAATTACGAACAATGCAAACAACTCGATGATGAACGCAACCCAACCAGCACCTTGATTCACTTGAGACAACATTTCTTGGAAGAATGCCTGAGGAAGCGTAGCGATGATACCCACCATAATCAATAGCGAGATACCGTTGCCAATTCCTTTGTCAGTAATACGCTCTCCCAACCACATCGCGAAAATGGTACCCGTTGTTAATGTAACCCATGCCAAGAACCAGAAAGTGCCTGGGTCAAGAGTTAGAACAACACCCTGGGCGCTTAGGTTAGCCAAGTAACTTGGAGCCTGTACACCAGCGATAAGAATTGTTAAGTAACGTGTAATTTGATTCAACTTTCTACGTCCGCTCTCGCCGTCCTTCTGCATTTTTTGCACTGCTGGCACAGCCATTCCCATCAGCTGAATGATAATCGAAGCTGAGATGTAAGGCATAATACCTAATGCAAGAACAGATGCACGAGAGAATGCACCACCTGTGAACGCATTCAATACGCCCAAAAGACCCTCTGAAGTTTGCGCTTGAAGCTGCGTCAAACTATCCGGATCAACACCAGGTAGAAGAACCGTTGAACCAATTCTGTATATCAAAAGCAATCCAAGAGTCGTTAGGATTTTATCCTTTAACTCTTCGATACTCCAAATATTCTTTATGGTTTCTACGAATTTCTTCATTGCAATTATAGAGTAGTTGCTGTACCGCCCTGTGCTTCAATGGCAGCTACTGCAGATTTACTAAAAGCGTGAGCAGTGATGTTCAGTTTCATTGTGCACTCACCGCGTCCCAAAACTTTTACAAGCTCTTTTTTACCCACTAGACCGTTATTGACAAGGTCTTCGAAAGTAATCGTGCTCTTCAATTTCTTTGCTTCTACCAAAGATTGAAGTGTATCAAGGTTCAAACCCTTGTACTCTACACGGTTTGGATTCGTAAAACCAAACTTAGGAACACGACGTTGTAGTGGCATTTGACCACCCTCAAAGCCGATTTTACGGCTGTAACCCGAACGCGATTGAGCACCCTTGTGTCCGCGCGTAGAGGTACCTCCGTGTCCAGAGCCTTCACCTCTACCTACTCGCTTACGGCTGTGGGTTGATCCCTTCGCAGGTTGAAGATTTGATAAATCCATTTTTATCTAATTAAATTAAAGTTCAATAACTTCTACTAGGTGCGATACTTTACGTACCATTCCCAATACTTGTGGAGTACCCTCCACTTCTACTGTAGCGTTAATCTTACGCAAGCCTAGCGCTTCCATTGTCGCCTTCTGGCGAGCTGGACGACCAATTACACTGCGCTTCTGAGTGATTTTAAGTTTTGCCATGCTATATTAAGATTATCCGTTAAATACTTTGTCCAAAGAAATACCGCGAGTCTTCGCAACATCCTGTGCACTACGCATCTTCAAAAGTGCATCGAAAGTAGCCTTAACTACGTTCTGAGGGTTCGATGAACCCTTGCTCTTTGCAAGTACATCGTGAACACCTACACTTTCCAAAACTGCACGCATTGCACCACCAGCAATTACCCCAGTACCGCTTGAAGCAGGACGAAGGAATACACGTGATCCAGCGAACTTACCATTCTCTTCATGAGGAATAGTACTCTTTAGCAATGGAATGCGGTAAAGGTTCTTCTTAGCATCTTCTACTGCCTTTGCAATAGCTTCACTAACTTCTTTTGACTTACCTGTTCCGTAACCAGCAGTCCCGTTCTCATCACCTACAACTACAATTGCAGAGAAGCTGAATGTACGACCACCTTTATTTACTTTAGTTACACGATTTACCGCTACCAAGCGATCAACCAATTCAATACCCGTAGGCTTTACTTTACGTGAGTTATGCATTGTACTCGACATTTTAGAATTTCAAGCCGCCATCACGAGCGCCTTCTGCTAGTTGTTTAACACGTCCGTGGTACAAGTAGCCACCACGATCGAAACAAACTTCAGTAATACCTTTTTCAATTGCCAACTTGGCCAAACCTTGACCTACTTGGAAACTTTTATCACTCTTCGTACCAGTAGCACTTTCCAACTCTTTGTTTCTTGAAGAGAACGAAAGCAATGTTTCTTGCTTTACATCGTCAATCAACTGAGCGTAAATTTCTTTGTTGCTTCTGAACACTGAAAGACGAGGCTTTGCAGCTGTACCGGTAACTACTTTACGAATTCTTCTACGAATGCGTAGTCTTCTTTCTGATTTAGTTAATGCCATGTCTTAATCTTATTTAGCTGCAGACTTACCTGCTTTTCTACGGATATGCTCACCCTGGAATCTAATACCTTTTCCTTTGTACGGTTCTGGCTTACGAAGCGAACGAATTTTCGCTGTAACTGCTCCCACCAACTGCTTGTCATGAGACGTTAACTTGATCGTTGGGGCCTTACCTTTCTCCATTGTCGTCTCGATCTTTACCTCACTCGGGATGTTGATCAAGAAATTGTGTGAGTAACCCAATGAAAGGTCCAAAATCTGACCTTGATTTGAAGCTCTATAACCAACACCGATAAGTTCTAAAGTGTGGCTAAATCCTTCACTAACACCTACTACCATATTGTTTACCAACGCACGGTACAAACCATGCTTAGCTTTGTGCTCTTTTGCATCAGATGGACGCTCAAAAGTGATAGTGTTGTCCTCCATTTTTACGGTGATGCCGCCAGTAATCTCCTGGTGCAATTCACCCAATTTTCCTTTTACAGATACGCTGTTACCGTTGATGGCAACTTCTACGCCTGTAGGCACGGCAATTGGTGCTTGACCTATTCTAGACATAATCTTCTAATTAATTAGCTTACTGTACAAAGAAGCTCACCACCGATATTCTCGTTGCGAGCTTGTTTGTCTGTCATTAATCCTTTTGACGTACTAACTACTGCGATACCCAAACCATTCTTTACACGAGGTAAATCAACAGCACTACGGTATTGACGCAAACCTGGCTTAGAGATACGCTTAATTTCGCGAATCGCTGGAACCTTAGTTAGTCTATCATATTTAAGAGCTACTTTCAGAACATTCTGAGGAGCAACTTCTACTACTTTCAAATCGTGGATGTAACCTTGGTCCTTAAGGATCTCGGCAATAGCCACTTTAGTTTTGCTTGAAGGCATTTCAACAACACGCAAACCAGCACTCTGGCCGTTACGAATACGTGTCAAGAAATCTGCAATTGGATCTGTATACATAATTCCTACTCTTCTTCTATTTACCAGCTAGCTTTCTTAACTCCTGGGATCAAACCTTGGTTAGCCATTTCACGGAAAGTAACACGAGAGATACCAAACTGACGCATGTATCCTCTTGGACGACCCGTAAGTTTACAACGGTTTCTTCCGCGAACAGGAGAAGCGTTTTTAGGAAGCTTCTGCAATCCTTCGTAATCACCCGCTGCTTTCAGTGCTTCACGCTTTGCTGCATACTTTGCAGCCAATTTTGCGCGCTTCACCTCACGGGCTTTCATTGATTCTTTCGCCATCTTTATTACTTTTTAAATGGTAGACCAAATGCTGTTAATAATGCCTTTGCTTCCTTATCAGTCGGAGCAGAGGTTACAAATGTGATATCCATACCACTGATACGATTTACCTTATCGATATCAATCTCTGGGAAAATGATCTGTTCAGTAACACCAAAAGTGTAGTTACCGCGACCATCAAAACCTGAAGCTTTAATACCTTGGAAATCACGAATACGCGGAAGAGATGCACTAACCAGACGGTCTAGGAATTCATACATCTGGTCGCCGCGCAATGTTACACGAGCACCGATAGGCATTCCTTTACGCAACTTAAAGTTACTTACATCCTTCTTAGACTTCGTTGCTACTGCTTTCTGACCTGTAATCAAAGTCATTTCAGCAATCGCTTGGTCAACGAGTTTCTTATCAGCTACTGCAGCACCAATACCTTGGCTTACTACAATTTTTTCCAGCTTAGGAACCATCATGAGATTGCTGTAGTTGAATTCTTCCTTCAACTGTGCAATGATTTCCTCTCTGTACTTTGTTTTGAATCTAGGTGTCATACTCTTTATGATAATACCTCACCGGATTTTTTAGCGTAACGTACCACGTTACCGTTATCGTCAACTTTTCTTCCTACGCGAGTAGTTTCGTTTGTTGCAGGATCTATCAATGCCACATTCGAAATGTGAATTGGAGCCTCCATTTCAGCGATACCTCCCTGTGGACTAGCAGCGCTAGGCTTTTGGTGCTTCTTGATCATATTCACACCTTCAACAACTACGCGATTCATCTTTGGAATAACACGTACGATACGACCAGTGGAGCCTTTGCTCTCACCTGCCAACACCTTTACTGTGTCTCCCTTTTTTACTTTAAACTTTGCCATTGTAATGGTTGTCTTTTAGATTAAAGAACCTCTGGTGCCAATGAAACAATCTTCATGTATTGCTTGTCACGCAATTCACGCGCAACAGGACCAAATACACGAGTCCCTTTCATTTCACCACCTGCGTTCAATAATACACATGCGTTGTCGTCAAATCTAATGTATGAACCATCAGGACGACGAACTTCTTTCTTTACTCGAACAACTACCGCAGTACTCACTTCACCTTTCTTCGCAGAACCTGCAGGAGTTGAATCCTTAACAGTTACTACGATCTTGTCACCTACGCTAGCGTATCTTCTCTTTGTACCTCCCAATACACGGATTACCAAAACCTCTTTGGCACCTGTATTGTCTGCTACTCTTAATCTTGATTCTGTTTGTACCATGATTATTTAGCTCTTTCGATAACTTCAACAACTCTCCAGTTCTTAGTCTTTGAGAGCGGTCTAGTTTCCATAATTCTTACTGTGTCCCCAGTGTTACAGTCGTTTGCCTCATCATGAGCATGGAATTTGCTCGTGAACTTTACGAACTTACCGTACTTAGGGTGCTTTACTTTACGCTCGACCTTCACTACAACCGACTTATCCATCTTGTTGCTAGCTACTACGCCGATACGCTCTTTACGCAAGTTTCTTGTATTCTCCATGATACTTATTCTTCTGCTGAGCGAGAGCTCAATTCAGTGCTCAAACGAGCAATAGTTCTTCTAGCTACACGAATCTGTAAAGGGTTCTCAAGAGGACTCAACGTGTGAGTCAACTTCATATTCGTATAGTTTGCTTTTTCTTCAGCAAGACGCTCTGCCAATTCAGCAGTGGTCAATTCTTTAATCTCGTTGTACTTCATGACTTACTAAATATTAGCCTTGTAGATCTCTACGGATTACAAACTTGGTACGTACCGGAAGCTTTTGAGCTGCAAGACGCAATGCCTCTTGTGCTACTTCTAGTGGAATACCGTCCATCTCAAACATGATACGACCTGGTTTAACAACTGCAGCATAGTATTCTACACCACCTTTACCTTTACCCATACGTACCTCTAATGGTTTCTTCGTGATTGGCTTGTCAGGGAAAATGCGAATCCACATCTGACCTTCACGCTTCATGTAACGAGTAGCTGCAATACGAGCTGCCTCAATCTGACGAGCAGTGATCCACTTAGAGTCCAATGACTTTAATCCGTAAGAACCATAAGTCAATTGAGCACCACGCTGAGCGTTTCCTTTCATACGGCCTTTAAAGACCTTTCTATGCTTTGTGCGTTTTGGCTGTAACATCTCTTACTATTATTTGCGGTTGTTGCGCTTTCCACGACCACGGCCACCACCAGACTTAGTAGTACCTAGCTGGTTGCTTAGATCACGCTTACCATAAACTTCACCTTTCATGATCCACACCTTGATACCAAGACGACCGTAAGTCGTATGTGCTTCACTCAGGTGATAATCAATATCTGCACGGAATGTACTCAATGGAGTACGTCCGTCCTTGTACATTTCAGAACGAGCCATCTCAGCACCATTTACACGACCAGAAATCAATACTTTGATTCCTTCAGCACCCATACGCATTGCAGCGCTGATTGCCATTTTAATCGCACGACGGTGGCTTACACGACCCTCAATCTGACGAGCAATTGAATCTGCTACAAGCTTTGCGTCTAATTCTGGACGCTTAATCTCGTAGATGTTGATCTGAACTTCCTTTCCAGTAAGTTTTTTCAACTCTTCTTTCAACTTGTCTACCTCTTGTCCACCTTTACCAATGATTACACCTGGACGAGCAGTTGTAATGGTAACTGTTACAAGACGCAGAGTGCGCTCGATGATGATTCTACTGATGCTCGCCTTCGTTAGACGTGCGTACAAGTAATTTCTAATCTTGGCATCCTCAGCGATTTTTTCGCCATAATTACGACCGCCATACCACTGGCTGTCCCAGCCACGGATGATACCTAGTCTATTGCCAATAGGGTTGGTTTTTTGTCCCATCTTTCCCTGATTATGATTCTTTACTACCTACGATTAATGTCACATGGTTGCTACGCTTGCGAATGCGGTGCGCACGACCTTGTGGAGCAGCTTGGATACGCTTAAGCATACGGCCTCCATCAACATTAATCTCTTTAACTACCAACCCAGCCTCTTCTAGATTCGCTCCTTCGTTTTTCGCTTGCCAGTTCGCAATCGCGCTTAGCAAGAGTTTTTCCAAACGGATTGAAGCTTCCTTCGGGCTGTACTTCAAGATGGCCAATGCCTTCTCAACCTCTACGCCACGAATCTGGTCTGCAACCAAACGCATTTTACGCGGAGACGTTGGGCAATCGTTAAGCTTGGCAATCGCAATTGCTTTCTTCGCTGCCTTGAGCGCTTCAGCTGCTTGTCTTTTTCTAGCTCCCATCTCTATTATTTCTTATTCTTACCGTGACCGCGGAAGTTACGCGTCGGTGAAAATTCACCCAGTTTATGACCTACCATGTTTTCAGTCACATATACTGGTACAAATGTTTTTCCATTGTGAACACCAATTGTCTGACCAACGAAATCCGGAGAAATCATTGAAGCGCGTGACCAAGTTTTGATCACTGTGTTCTTTCCACTTTCTACATTAGCTAGAACTTTCTTTTCTAGTTTGTAGTGGATATAAGGTCCTTTTTTAAGCGAACGTGCCATATACTTTCAGATTATTTCTTTCTACGTTCGATGATATACTTATTAGTAGCCTTCTTCGGCGCACGAGTTTTGTAACCCTTAGCAGGAATACCGTTGCGCGAACGTGGGTGACCCCCTGACGCACGGCCTTCACCACCACCCATTGGGTGATCAACCGGATTCATAACTACACCACGAACACGTGGGCGACGACCTTGCCATCTGCTACGACCAGCTTTACCGCTAACTTGAAGCATGTGCTCCGAGTTACTTACGGTACCAATAGTAGCCATACAAGTAGTGAGGATCATACGAGTCTCACCTGAAGGCAACTTCACAATTGCATACTTACCCTCACGGGCAACAAGCTGCGCGAAAGTACCAGCAGAACGAGCAATGATAGCTCCCTGACCTGGACGCATTTCAATGTTAGAGATAATGGTACCTAGTGGGATATCGGCGAGGTACAATGCGTTACCTACTTCTGGAGCAGCGCCTTGACCACTAGCGAGTGAATCACCAACTTTAACACCATTAACAGCAACAGAGTAACGCTTCTCACCATCAGCATATACCAATAACATTAGGTACGCTGAACGTAGCGGATCGTACTCAATTGCTTTTACGGTAGCAGGCACGCCAAACTTGTCGCGCTTAAAGTCTACTGAACGAACTTTTTGCTTATGACCACCACCAACATAACGCATGGTCATGCGTCCTTGGTTGTTACGGCCACCACTCTTGGTTTTACCTTTTACAAGGTTCTTCTCAGGTTTCGCTGCCGTAACTTGCTCAAAGTCATTGACCACGCGGAAACGCTGCCCAGGAGTAATCGGTTTTAATTTCTTTACACCCATTGGATTTAAATATTACCGTATAGATCGATTGTTTCACCGCTTACTACCTTCACTAAGGCTTTTTTGTAAGCAGGCTTTCTACCGCGTACCAAACCAGCTTTTGTATACTTGGTTTGGAACTTAGCAGGCACAATCGCAGTGCGTACGGTTTCAACATTAACACCGTAGAACTCCTCTACGGCTTTCTTAATTTCAACTTTATTAGCAGAACGAGCTACCTCAAAAGCGTACACATTTAAGTCTTCGCTTTGTGCGGTTGCTTTCTCTGTAATGATTGGTTTAATCAGAATACTCATAGCTCAATTAGCTTAAAATAGCTGTTACTTTCTCAACCGCACCCTCCGACATCACTACTGCTGAAGCATTCATAATATCGTAAGTACTTAATTCTGAACAGTTTACAACTTTAACCCCTGTTAGATTGCGGGATGACAAATATACATTTTTATCGTAATCACCTACTACGAATAATGACTTTTTCTCATTGAGGCCCAATGCACTAAGCACTGACAAGAATGACTTGGTCTTTGGAGCTTCGAACGTAAAGTTCTCAACTACAGTAAGAGCATCACCCTTAGCTTTCATCGAAAGCGCTGAACGGCGAGCCAATTGCTTCACCTTTTTATTCAACTTAAAGCCATAGTTACGAGGACGCGGACCAAATACAGTACCACCACCACGCTGGATAGGAGAACGCATAGAACCTGCACGAGCGCCTCCAGTACCTTTCTGCTTGTGGTGCTTTTTAGTCGTACGATTGATCTCGCCTCTTTCCTTAGACTTGTGAGTCCCCTGACGCGCATTAGCCAAGAACTGCTTTACGTCCAAGTAAATGCTGTGCTCATTCGGCTCTACGCCAAATACAGAAGCGTCTAACTTAACGCTTTTGCCGGTTTCTTTACCGTTGATATCTACTACCTTGAATTCCATTACTTCTCAATAATTACAGTTGAATTCTTAGCTCCAGGAACGGAACCTTTAACTACGAGCAAGTTTTTCTCTGCATCTACTTTCAAAACCTGTAGGTTCTGCACTTTTGCACGCTTGCCACCCATGCGACCAGCCATACGCATACCCTTGAATACGCGCGATGGATCTGAACCCGCACCAATCGAACCCGGTGCACGTAGACGGTTGTGCTGACCGTGAGTCGCCTGACCCACACCCGCAAAGCCGTGACGCTTTACTACACCTTGGAAACCTTTACCCTTAGAAGTACCGACAACATCTACGAAGCCGCCCTCCTCGAATAAATCAACAGTGAGCACTTGACCCAACTGCAGCTCCCCATCGAAGTCTGTGAATTCTACTAGTTTTCTCTTGGCAGAGGTACCTGCTTTTTGTACGTGCCCTTTCAATGCTTTAGAGGTATTCTTATCCTTTGCCTCTCCCCAACCTAGTTGGATAGCATTGTAACCATCGACATCTTCAGTTTTCACCTGAGTAACTACACATGGACCTACTTCTAGTACAGTACATGGCAAGTTCTTACCCTCTGGGCTGAAAATGCTGGTCATTCCGACTTTTTTACCAATTAATCCTGGCATGTTTTCTGGAATTTAATGTTTTAGTCTACTGTTAGACCTTGATTTCTACTTCTACACCACTCGGCAACTCTAACTTCATCAAAGCGTCAATGGTCTTTGACGAAGAAGAGTAGATATCCAACAGACGCTTATAATTGCTCAGTTGGAACTGCTCGCGTGATTTCTTGTTTACGTGTGGTGAGCGGAGCACCGTGTAAATGCGCTTGTTCGTTGGCAACGGAATAGGACCATTAACAACTGCGCCGGTACTCTTCACAGTCTTAACAATCTTCTCAGCAGACTTATCTACTAAGTTGTGATCGTAAGATTTAAGCTTGATGCGAATTTTTTGACTCATTGTAGTCTATTATTAAGCTTTTGATTCTTCAATTACTTTCTCTGAAATGTTCGATGGTGTTTCTGCGTAGTGCGAGAACACCATAGTAGATGCAGCACGACCAGAACTCAACGTACGCAATGTTGTCACGTAACCGAACATTTCTGATAGAGGTACATCCGCCTTAATAACCTTGGCGTTGTTACGATCAGACATGTCATTTACTTGACCACGACGACGATTCAAATCACCAACGATATCACCCATATACTCTTCTGGAGTAACTACCTCTAGCTTCATGATTGGCTCCATGATAACCGGATTAGCTTTCTTTGCGCTTTCTTTGAAACCGAGCTTAGCTGCCAATTCGAAAGACAACTGATCAGAATCCACAGGGTGGAAAGAACCATCTTTCAAAACAACTTTCACAGAATCAACATTAAAGCCAGCCAATGGACCATTAACCATAGCCGCCTTGAAGCCGCTCTCAACCGAAGGCACAAATTCACGTGGAACGTTACCACCCTTAATTTGGTTTACGAATTGAAGACCTTCACCTTCAAAGTCAGCATCAACTGGAGAAATATCGAAGATGATATCTGCGAATTTACCACGACCACCCGTTTGCTTCTTGTAAACCTCACGGTGGTTAGCAGTGCCGTTCAAGGCTTCTTTGTACTCAACTTGTGGCTCACCTACGTTCACCTCAACCTTGAATTCACGTCTCATACGATCAATCAAGATATCCAAGTGAAGCTCACCCATACCTGAGATAATCGTTTGTCCTGAAGCTTCGTCAGTTTGAACACGGAAGGTTGGATCTTCTTCAGATAGTTTTGCTAAAGCAGTACCCATCTTATCTACATCCGCCTTTGATTTAGGCTCAACCGCGATACCAATAACTGGCTCTGGGAAGGTCATGGACTCAAGTACGATCGGTGCTTTCTCGTCACAAAGCGTATCACCAGTACGGATATCTTTGAAACCTACACCGGCACCGATATCACCAGCTGTAATCTGATCGATCGGCTGTTGCTTGTTGGAATGCATTTGGAAGATACGAGAGATACGCTCTTTTTTACCTGAACGAGTGTTCTTAACGTAAGAACCTGCATCAAGCGCACCAGAGTAAACGCGGAAGAAACACAAACGACCAACGAACGGGTCAGTTGCAATCTTAAATGCCAAAGCAGAAAATGGTTCCTCCACAGAAGGCTTGCGTGAATCCGCATCGCCTGTATCTGGGTTTGTACCTTCAATTGCTTCTACATCTAATGGAGACGGCAAGTAACGCATCACTGCGTCCAACATAGCCTGAACACCTTTATTCTTAAATGCAGAACCACACATCATAGGAATGATGCTCATATCAATAGTTGCAGCACGCAGTGCAGCAATGATCTCATCTTCAGTAATGCTGTCCTCGTCCTCGAAGAATTTCTCCATCAAGTTCTCGTCGTATTCAGCAACGGCTTCAATAAGTTCAGCACGCTTCTCGTCTACAGTATCTACTAGATCGCTAGGAATTTCGATTTCTTCGTAAGTCATCCCCATATCCTCTTCATTCCAAACGATGGCTTTCTTGCTGATCAAATCAACCACACCTTTGAAATCCATTTCGTCACCAATTGGCACTTGAAGAGCAACTGGGTTACCACCCAACATTTCTTTTACCTGACGACAAACATTGAAGAAGTCAGAACCTTGACGATCCATTTTATTCACGAAACCTAGACGTGGCACACGGTACTTGTCCGCTTGACGCCATACCGTTTCAGATTGTGGCTCAACACCATCAACCGCCGAGAACAATGCAACAACACCGTCCAATACACGCAATGAACGCTCCACCTCCACGGTAAAGTCAACGTGTCCAGGAGTATCAATAATATTAATCGCATATGTCTTACCAGCGTACGGCCACTCACAGTGCGTAGCCGCTGAAGTAATGGTAATACCACGCTCTTGCTCTTGCTCCATCCAGTCCATGGTTGCAGCACCATCGTGTACCTCACCAATCTTGTGACTTACACCAGTGTAGTAAAGAATACGTTCAGTAGTAGTGGTCTTACCCGCATCAATGTGTGCTGCAATTCCAATATTACGTGTGTACGTTAAGTCTCTATTTCCTTTTGCCATGATTTCGTCTATTAGAATCTAAAGTGAGAGAATGCTTTATTTGCTTCAGCCATACGGTGTACCTCAGTACGCTTCTTGACTGCAGCACCTTCTTCCTTCGAAGCTGCAATGATTTCTGCAGCTAATTTCTGTGCCATTGAACGTTCGTTACGGCCACGAGCGTAAGTGATCATCCATTTCATACCTAGGGTGATTTTACGGTCTGGACGTACTTGCATCGGAATTTGGAAGTTTGCACCACCTACACGACGTGAGCGGACCTCTACGTGCGGCATCACATTGTTGAGTGCCTCTTTCCATACTTCTAGGCCACTGCTCTCTGTTTTTTCAGAAACAATGTCAATAGCATCATAAAAGATGTTGAAGGCGATAGACTTTTTACCGTCCAACATCAAATTGTTTACAAAACGAGTTACCAGCGTATCGTTGAACTTTGGATCCGGTAGTAACGGGCGTTTTTTAGCTCTTGCTTTTCTCATGAGTTCTTATCTAGAAGTGTGTTTATTTCTTTGGTTTCTTAGCACCGTACTTGGAGCGACGCTGAGTTCTTCCGTCTACACCGGCTGTATCGAGGGCTCCACGAACAATGTGGTAGCGAACCCCGGGAAGATCTTTAACACGACCACCACGAACAAGCACAATACTGTGTTCTTGTAGGTTGTGGCCTTCTCCTCCGATGTAGGCATTAACTTCATTTCCATTTGATAGACGCACCCTTGCCACTTTACGCATCGCCGAGTTTGGTTTTTTCGGCGTCGTTGTGTAGACACGAGTACATACACCCCTGCGTTGTGGGCAGGAATCCAGCGCAGCAGATTTACTCTTTTGTTTGATCTGTTTGCGACCTTTTCTTACAAG
>CATAPZ010000020.1:0-2120 GCA_949486955.1 Cryomorphaceae bacterium
GCTATTGACCCAAACGGTCCAGAGCTTAGCACCATAGTTAGTGAACATTATAACCCCATCATTTTGGCCATTCGCAAGCTACCGAAACCCGTGATTGCCGCAGTCAATGGCGTAGCTGCAGGGGCTGGAGCGAACATAGCACTGGCCTGTGATATCGTTGTGGCGCACGAAAAGGCGAGCTTCATTCAGGCCTTTAGTAAAATTGGCCTCATACCGGATAGCGGAGGTACCTTCACCCTGCCTCGATTAGTAGGGTTCCAGCGTGCCAGTGCATTAATGATGACCGGAGATAAAGTACCTGCCAACCAAGCCCTGCACATGGGCATGATCTATCAAGTCTTTTCTGAAGAAGAATATGAAGGACAGGTTCGCAGCTTAGCATTGAAAATGGCACAGATGCCTACCAAAGGCTTAGCCCTCACCAAGGCAGCATTGAACAAAGCCTATGGGAACGACTTGCAACAACAACTTGAACTAGAAGAAACACTACAGGTTCGTGCGAGCAAAACGCATGATTTTAATGAAGGTGTACAGGCATTCTTAGAGAAACGCGCACCTGAATTCAAAGGAGAATAAAATGAAAGTAGCCGTATTAGGAGCAGGTGCCATGGGCACTGGGATTGGACAGATTGCCGCACAGAACGGCTGTGAAGTTGTGTACTATGACAGCTTCCCTGGAGCCACTGACCGCAGCAAAAGCGCTATCGAAAAAATCTTTGGCCGCTTGGTCGAGAAAGGACGCATGAGCGAGGAGCAGCGCACGTCAACCTTGGGCAGAATGAGCTGGTCGGAAGATCTTAACGCCGTTGCAGGTGCCGACCTCATCGTAGAAGCAGTGATCGAAAACCTCGAAGTAAAAAAAGACTTATTTGCACAGGTTGAGCCGCTGATTTCTGAAAGTGCCTGGCTATGTACCAACACCTCGAGCCTGAGTATTGCCGCACTTTCCGCAGACCTTAAACACCCAGAGCGCTTCGGCGGGTTGCACTTTTTCAACCCAGCGCCGTTGATGCCCCTGGTGGAGATTGTTCCCGGGGTAAAGACCGGTGAAGAATTCAGTGAATCGATGCTGGAGTTAATGACGAATTGGGGTAAGGTTCCCGTATTGGCGAAAGACACCCCAGGATTCATTGTCAACAAGGTGGCGAGGCCATTTTACAGCGAGGCCATCAAACTCTACGAAGAAGGTGTGGCGAGCGTCGCCGAAATCGATGCAGCTGTGAAAAGCATTGGCTTTAGAATGGGACCTTTCGAACTCACAGATTTGATTGGTCACGATGTTAATTATACCGTTACTGAGACCGTTTGGGGCCAATTCTTCTACGACCCACGCTTCCGTCCTTCCATCACCCAAAAGCGCCTAAAAGAAGCTGGATTGCTGGGCCGCAAAACCGGCCGCGGTTTTTACAATTATGCCTCGGGCATGGATGCAGCCGTGGTCGCCCAAGAAGCTGCAGAGATTGATCCGCTATTGAGTGAAAAGATCGTAGAGCGCATCTTGTGTATGATCATCAACGAAGCCCTTGACGCCGTGTGGCAAGGCATTGCAGATCCAGAGAACGTAGACCTGGCCATGACCAAAGGTGTGAACTACCCAAAAGGACCTATTCAATGGGGCCGTGAAATGGGCTGGGACCAAGTTTTAGATACTTTGAAACGCTGTCACAAGCATTACGGCGACGACCGCTACCGTCCATGTCCGCTGCTGCGCCACCTGAATTCAGGCAACGCCGAACTGGGCGAAGGACAGCTTACTGATAATTTTATGGTCTGATAGCATGACCAAACCAAGCGACGAATTACTCAAGCGCGCCTATGCGCAGGATGCTTCCATCTACCAGGAAACGCCACAGGACGTTGCTTTTCCTGCCTTCGCAGAAGAGGTGGTCGCACTGGTCAGATCCGGTAAGCCGCTGATCCCTCGAGCCGCAGGAACCTCCCTCGCGGGCCAAGTCGTGGGCGACGGCACTGTATTAGATACCGGAAGGCACATGAACGCTGTTCTCCAGATCAACGTGGAAGAGCAATGGGCAGAGGTCCAACCCGGCGTTGTCCGCGACGAACTCAATTATCACCTTAAAGAATACGGACTGTTTTTCGGCCCCAATACCTCCACCTCC
>CATAPZ010000021.1:0-3267 GCA_949486955.1 Cryomorphaceae bacterium
AACATCCAAAGGCTCAATGTGGTCTTGGAAGAGCTTGGTGGTCATGTAATCCGTTGCGACCAAGGTGAATAGTTTGACCGCGTTTTTTTCAAGATTTGGATTCTTGAGTGGACGCATTACAATGGCCTTGGCATCGTCGTCAATAGTGAGAATGGTGTTTTTGATGATACCGAATCGAGATTCCTTGACTGTCCGATCAGGCTCAAATTGAATCTGAGCTTTCGCTAGGCCGCAAAACAAAAGCGCTGCGACCAAAGAGCCACAGCGCTTAAAAATGAATTTCTGCATTGTGAGGTGTATTGGTTCCTCACAAATCTACTTACTCCCAAGTAAATAATGGGCGGTCTTGCATCATTTTTACAACCTCATTACCCACCTCAGTGATAATGCTCTCATTATCAATATTAGTGACTACACGGTCGATTAGATCTGCAATAGTATCCATATGTTCCTCTTTCAAACCACGAGTAGTGATTGCAGGAGCACCTAGACGAATACCAGAAGTCGTAAATGGACTCTTATCGTCAAACGGCACCATGTTCTTGTTTGCAGTAATGTGCGCTCTTACCAGCGCTTGCTCCGTCGCCTTACCCGTTACACCTTTATTGCGGAGATCGATAAGCATCAAGTGGTTATCTGTTCCACCTGAAATGATGTCGTAACCACGGTTTACGAAAGACTGCGCCATGGCAGCTGCGTTCTTCTTCACCTGGAGTTGGTATTCGAAGAATCCGTCGCTCAACGCTTCACCATAGGCAACCGCCTTTGCTGCGATTACGTGCTCCAAAGGACCACCTTGGATACCCGGGAATATGGCCATGTCTAGCACGTTAGACATCATCTTCACTTCCCCCTTCATGTTGGTCTCACCCCATGGGTTCGGGAAATCCTCACCCATCATGATCATACCCCCACGAGGACCACGCAAAGTTTTATGCGTTGTGGTAGTTACAATATGACAGTGCGGCATTGGGTCATTTAAGATGCCCTTGGCAATCATACCTGAAGGATGAGAAATATCTGCAAGAAGAATGGCTCCTACTTCATCAGCGATCTCACGGAAACGCTTGAAGTCAATATCACGGCTGTATGCAGAAGCACCTGCGATGATCATGCGTGGCTTGCACTCCTTCGCTTTTGCTTCGATTTTGTCATAGTTCAATAGACCGGTCTCCTTCTCTACTCCGTAAAACTCAGCATTGTAGGTTTTACCTGAGAAGTTTACCGGTGAACCGTGGGTCAAGTGACCACCGTGGCTCAAATCGAAACCGAGAACAGTATCACCAGGCTTCATCACAGCCAAATACACTGCTGCATTTGCTTGAGAACCTGAGTGAGGCTGCACATTTACGTAGGCTGCACCGTAGAGCTCCTTAGCACGGTCACGCGCTAAATCTTCTACTACATCGACTATCTCACAACCGCCATAGTAGCGCTTGCCAGGATATCCTTCTGCGTATTTGTTGGTCAAAACTGAACCTTGCGCTTCCATAACTTGAGGCGAGGCGAAGTTCTCAGAAGCAATAAGCTCGATGCCATTAATCTGACGTTGGTTTTCCTGTGCGATTAGGTCGAAAATTGTAGTATCTCTCATGATCAATTATTGAAGCGCTAAAATTACGGCGAACACCCGTAATTGCCCAATAATCAGTGCCCGTAAGTTTTACACATTAAAACGGCGAAGACCAACGCTCGTCTGAATACATATTTGAGCCTGTAAGAGTCCTAATGAATGCCTCTAAATCTGCACGTTCAGTTGATGTTAACTCAAGTTTTACTGAGGTTAATCCGCGAACCAAACGTCCGTCGACGGTACGATTATTAACATCCGGTATGACCTCATTATAATGCTCCACTATGGTTGTAAACTCCAAGAAGTTCCCAGTGTGCATCATCGGTGTATTGACTGAACCATCTGGACCGAAAAGATCCCTAAGCGAAGGTGAACGTGTATTGGTGGTGTCAAAGCCTGCTGGATTACCAGCCTCTTTGTCAACACCATTGTTGCCGCTCATTGGGTCGATATCAAATTCTGGAGGACGGTGACAGCCCGCGCATCCAGCACCACCTGAAGTACGTACATTTTGATTATCAAGTTGAGGCGGAGCTCTAAAAAGAAACTTTCCTCTGTTCTCTGCAGGAGTGAAATTCGAGTAGGATCCTTGAATATCACCCGCGGCCGCAAAACCTTCATCGAACCTTGAATCAAAGCTCTCAATGGAGCTCACAAAGTGCTCTAGTGCTTGGGCGATACGCTGTTTATTGATGGTCGTTTCTTCTTGTTCGAAGGCCCAGTCAAAGAGTTCGGAATAGTACTGCAGTCCCTGAAGTTTAGTCAACAAGCTGTCCAAGCCAGGCTGATCACCCGTGCCGCTGAATCCCATTTCGATGTGGTCTTCAATAGGCTGCGTAACTTGGTTTCTGAGGTTGATTGCCCGACGGTCCCAGAACATTGCAGGAAGTGCGGCGAACCTTGTGTTTACTAGTCGCATGCTTTGTCTTGAAGTCAAACCACCGTCTAGTCCAACACTTTGTTGTAAAGTATCACCAAAAGCGTGCGCCTGAATGTGACAGGAACCACAAGCAATAGAATTATTCAGACTAAGCTGCTTATCATAAAATAGCACTCGGCCCAAAGTAGCTTTGCGATTATCTACATCCCCGTCTAGGCGATTGTCACGAGTGATATAATCAGGAGCAGAGCTGCTGTAATCTAAAGGAGGCTCTAGTGGAAAATCGGCCCCTAAATACGTGTAAGCGGCATCCAACTCATAGGTACCCTCGACTGTTCGACCGCAGGCCGCTAGCATCAGAATACCTAGAATGAATGCGTGTTTCTTCATTTATTTAATCAACTCCATTTCATCGATTAACCAGCGCTGACCGGCAAATTTGTCGATGATGAATAAGATATATCTACTATCAACCATAATATTGCGACAGATGTTTGCATCAAAGTTCACATCACTCATGGTTCCTTCCCATATACGGTCAAAATTTAGGCCAATGAGCTCGCCACGGCCGTTCAATACGGGAGACCCGCTATTCCCTCCTGTGGTGTGGTTTGAAGCGATATTACACACCGGTAGCTTACCGTTCTCTGAATACTGACCATAGTCCTTGTTGTCGTACAACTCGGTAAGTTTTGCAGGCATATCAAATTCATAATCGCCCGGCTTATATTTCGCCATAGCACCATCTAAATACGTAGTGGTACCATACGATACGGCATCACGAGGGCTCACCCCTTCAAGCTTTCCGTAGGTC
>CATAPZ010000022.1:0-2677 GCA_949486955.1 Cryomorphaceae bacterium
AAAATGCATCATAAAACCCTCGGAAAGGAGGGAAGCGAGAATTTTGGTATGTTATGGGTACATCCTAAATACATCCGCCAAGTTCGGGCAATGAAATCCGCCAACACCTAGTATATGTTAGAAACCAAGTGGTTATATCTCATCCTAAACGCTTTTACCATAAGTTTTCCACTGATTAGAAGTTTCGAATCAAAGGTGGCCTACTACAAAGGTTTTCCTTCGCTGTTCAAATCTATGGCCATAGTGAGCGGCTTTTTCCTCGTATGGGACATTTGGTTTACTGAGATGGGTGTTTGGGGCTTTACTCCAGAATATCTCTCGGGAATTGCGTTATTTGGTCTACCTCTTGGTGAGTACCTGTTCTTTATAACCGTTCCTTTTGCATGCTTATTTATCTACGAGTGTATGCGCTATTTTTTCCCGGATGGGCTTCTTAAACCTTTGGGTGCAAAGTATGTCTCAATCTCTTTAATGCTTCTTTGTGCCGCTCTAGGTGCGTATTCGGTGATAGAAGGTCTTTGGTATACTGGTTCGACCTTCGTTTTATTAGGTCTGTTTACGGCCTATTCCCAATATGTGGTTAAAGCAACATGGTTGCCTCGATTTTATGAAAGTTACCTTCCGTGTTTGGTTCCATTTTTTATAAAAAATGGTGTACTCACAGGATCCTTTTTGGCTACCCAGGTAGTTTGGTACAACAATGCTGAAAATCTTGGGATACGCTTGGGTACAATTCCATTTGAAGATATTTTTTACGGCATGTTGCTCGTCATGGGGACTGTGCACTTCTATGAAAAGTTTGAGGCGACCCGTAAGGATCGCCTCACAAAAGTTTCTTGAAAGAACAGGGAGTTAGTCAAGGTCTTCCACAGGTTGCATAGTTTGCTGCTCCGCTACTTCATTCGCGATAGCTTCGCGTTCTGCATAAGCAGTAAGGTTCGCCAGTCCGGTCTCAAAGTCAGGTCCTACCCATTTGTCCATCTGGGCACCCATCCAACGCATGAGAAGTGGCATTTCTCCACTAAAGCCCCAAGAAACTAGTGCCTTCCCTTCGTCCGAGGTTGAGAATTCCCAGTGCCCATAGCTTGTTCCTTGACCGACAAAGTCAATTTTGGTTTCCATAGCTGAGGCAGTAAGTTGTAGTATTTCCATTGCACCGCTTCCTGAATTTTTACTGGTCCAGTTGTAGGTTGCACCTTCACCAAAATATGTATTACCTAATTCATACTCCATGGTGGAATCTGCAAGGAACCATGCACTCCATTCTGGCCATGTGCTAAAGTCACTAACGATTTGCTGAACGAGCGCCGGGTCGACGTCTATGGTGGTACTTCGGCTTACGCTGTATTCTTTACTTAGTGTTGTGTTGTATATGGTAAATGTTCCAAATACGACTGCAACGATAACGAGAACAATCTTCAAAATTTTCATGGTAAGTTGTGTTTAGTAATGGATAAATATAACTTTAAACTACTTTGAAACATACGCTTATGGAAGCCTTTTACTCGCTTGATGGATGGGTCTCTTTGATGACTCTCACCTTACTTGAAATCGTTTTGGGAATAGACAACATCATATTTATATCTCTGGTCACTAGTGATTTAAAGGAGAGCGAGCAGCCGCTGGCACGTCGTTTAGGACTTGGCTTGGCACTCCTCTTTAGGGTGCTTATGCTGTTGGGGATTACTTGGCTCATCGGTTTGACTGCACCACTTTTTGAAGTAGGATCACACCCTGTGAGTGGGAGAGATTTGATCCTTTTTATTGGTGGGGTTTTCCTTTTGGCAAAGGCCAGTCAGGAAATGGTGAAAAAAATCGAAGGCTCTCACGGTCATCGAGAATCCAAAGCTCTCACCCTCGGTGCTGCCATAGTGCAAATAGGATTGCTCGATATCGTATTTAGCTTCGACAGCGTGCTCACGGCAATAGGCATGTCAGAACACCTTTCAGTGATGATCGCGGCTGTAGTTTTATCCATGATTGTGATGCTTTCTTTCGCAGAATCTATTAGCGACTTTATTTCAAAGCATGTATCGCTGCAAATTCTAGCGCTGAGCTTTTTGATACTCATAGGAACAGTTCTTGTTGCAGAAAGTGCCCATGTTGAAATTCCCAAACCGTACGTCTACTGTAGCGTAGGCTTTGCTTTAGCAGTACAACTACTTACAATCAGAGCTAGTCGACGCCGTTAGCCGTTATTGAAATCGGCCAATTAATCGGAAGTAATCCTTCAGTACTACAGTGTTGTTTTTGAGATTAGGTTGCGTACCAAAGAGTAGCAATGAATCCTGACCTTGGAGGAGATAGGGCTGCTGATAATTAAGCAACTTTTGAAAGAGTAGTGCTGCAAATTCATAATGATCATTGTAGTCCATATGGTCGAGGACCAGTTCTACTGTGGTATCGCCGACTGCAATAGCTGAAGTGTCTTGAAATAGACTTTTAAGGTTCGGCTCGCATACGATGTAAGCTAGGTCATTCCGCCAATGATTAACAATAGCAAAATTTAGAACGGGATAGCTCGTGTCATTGAGCGCTTTAGTGCTCCTGTGCACCTTGAACCCCTGTTGGTTGAGCGCATCACTTTCTTCTGTGCGGTATTGAACTATACGCGTGTTGTTGAAGTACAATTCGTCGCTTTCCAAAACTTCATAGTTAGCCGGGCTGTCCCAATCAA
>CATAPZ010000023.1:0-13829 GCA_949486955.1 Cryomorphaceae bacterium
ACTTCAAAACAAGAGCTACACCTTTCTCGGTGCGTTAAGCCAGACCTCGCCGCTTCTAATTTGGCAGAAGAACCATAGCGTCCTAGCGTATGGCGCAGGACTCAAAGGCAGTGAATGGACCGTCTTTGGGAAATACTATGAAGGACCTTTTCGCATGTTCACTGAAGTAACTCGGGAAAAACAGCACGTTGGAGGAAATCTCTTGTACCAAGATGTATTGTTTGAACTCAACGTACTGCGAACTACGGAAGGTTTAAGTACCCGAAAGTACTTGAGCTGGCAAGACCGCTTCGGGCGTTGGCATGTGATTCATAATGCCGGGGTTCTTCGAGTACAACTTCAAAATAAAAACCTGAGAGTCTTTGTGAACGAGCACAGTACGGGAGCGTTGGAGCGCTCGTATAGATGGAAACTTCAACTCCAGCGTTCCAAAATAAATTATGATTTGCATTGGCATCAAGGAACCTATGGACTTAGCCTACGTCATACGTGGCTCCATGGACCCGCCAAGTACCATCTTTTGTTTGCTGCGGTAGATTACCGAGGGAGTCCTGTATGGCTCGGTATTCCTGCTGCGCGAGGATACCTTGGAGCATTAGCCATACATGAAGATTTTAGTGGGATAGTCGCTAAAGTGGCTATCGGGCCGCTACAGATGGGCACGACAATCAACTTTGAAAATATCCCCAAGAGCACGCTACAAATGAGCTATTTCACCTCACTATAGTTGAGTAAAATGGTTCCAAAATTCGGGATAGCTTTTCGCCACAACCGATGGGTCTTTTATAGTAATAGGAAACCTTAAGGACAACGGCGCTAAAGACATGGCGACCCTGTGGTCTTCTAAAGAACCATAGGACTTCGGCCCGCCAGTGAATTCGTCAGGATAATCCGCACAAGCCAAACTGTCTCGAGTGGACTTTACTGCGACGCCTAAAGTGTGTGCCAAATGTTCTAAGGCCGCGATACGGTTAGTTTCCTTGGTTGTTAGTGTTTGTAGTCCGTGGATTTCAAAAGGTACTTTAGTGACTAACAACGTAGTGATTAGGGCCTGTGCTAGATCTGGTTCAGATATCAAGTTTGCTGTGAACTTCCCCAACGGGAGTACAGACTTTTTGGTCAGTATCAAGGAGCCGTTTTCGAAAGTACTCTTCACCCCCAAAGGCTCAAAGTAATCCAATACTCGGCTATCCCCTTGAAGGCTCTCCGGCTTAAATCCCAACAATTCAATACTTGCCTCATTCGACAGCGCCACCACTTCGCACCAAAAAGCCACTGCAGACCAATCTCGTTCAATGAACAGCTCCACCTTCTTAGGTTGTTGACCTGCACTAATTTTAAATTCCTCAGCGGTTAGTAGTACCTCAAATCCCGACTCACGCAAAAGGGCTGCCGTCATGACCAAATACGGCTGTGAAGGAGCACTGTCCCAAGTCAAATGTAATCCCTCCTCCATTTTAGGACTAATGAGCATCAATGCAGTAATGAATTGCGAACTACTCACGTGCCCGAGATGTAGACGTCCACCTTTTAAATTCCTTCCTTGTATGCGCAACGGAGCCTCGCCTTCAGCTGCCATGTAGCTCACAGAAGCGCCTAACGCATTTAGAGCGTCAACCAATGGCGCTATTGGTCGCTTATTCAAGCGTTCCGTGCCATAAAGTTCCATTTGTGCACCTTCTTGGCACGCCCAATATGCTGTTGCAAATCTCAGGGTAGTACCGCCTGCACCAACCATTGCGCTATCGCCTAAATAGCCATCGAGTACCTGTTGTAGATAGACACTATCGCTGGACGTACTCATACCGCTCAAGGTAATCTCTGGATACATTGCAGCGAGGAGAAGTGCCCTGTTGACCATGCTCTTGCTGAGGGGCAACTCGAACGTCCCTTGCACTGGCTTTGTTACATGCGGAAGTGAAATATTATCTGGCATCGGCACTTTGATTTAACCAAAGTAACGCCGCAGACCAAGCCTCCAAACGCACAGGTGTACCAAAAGTGGGGCCACCTAGGTGCTCGAGAAGTACAAACTGTATTTCGCCGTTTTCATTTTTCTTATCGGCCAATTGATAATGCCAAAGAATTTCAAAATCTTCCATTGAAACCTTTGTCCAAGGATACCTCTTTGCCAATTCCGCTTGAAGTCCTTGCTCCTGACTTAACACCAAGGCGACATGCAATCCTTGAATGACTGCACGACCGTGTGTAATCCCGTTGCCTTTGCTGTGCATCAAACTTTCCCATGCATGGCCAAAGGTGTGTCCTAGATTTAAGATTTTACGAAGGCCGCTCTCTTTAAAATCGGACTCCACGACTGCAGCTTTCATCGCCACCGAACGTTTAATCTCCTCTTGTAAATTATCTTTTGCCGTCCAACTCAAAACCTCAGGCCAATCAGTTCCGGTTAACAGGGCATGTTTGATCATCTCACCGTGGCCACTCGCCCACTCTTCTTCGGGAAGCGAAGCAAGAAAGGAAGCATCAACAACAACCATATCCGGCTGAGTAAAGGTTCCTACCTGATTTTTCAAACCACCAATATTGATTCCTGTCTTACCCCCAACCGAAGCATCTACCATGGCGAGCAATGAGGTTGGCACTTGAATAAAGGAAATCCCGCGCTTATAGGTCGAAGCTACGAAGCCACCAATATCACCGACTACCCCACCACCAAGATTAATAAGAAGTGCATTGCGATCGGCACCGTGTTCTAGGAGCGTCAACCAAAGTTGATTGACCAACTCTAGACTTTTACTCTCCTCACCCGAAGGGATTTCCAAAATTTCAAAATCTGGATCTAAAGCAGTGAGTTTCTCTGCGAAAGCGGGTATGCATGCACCGGTGTTCTCGTCCACCACAACAAATGTCTTAGAAGGCTGGTTGTTGGATAAATATTGGTCCAAAGCGGTAAATCCGTCTTCGCCAAAAAAAATGGTGGATGCTGTTGTATTCACACTTCAAAAATAACACTTCTCAGCACTATATTTGAGTGCCCAAAACACAGAGCATGATCGACTTTTCGAATACGGAGATTGCCTTTAAAATGAAGACCAACATGGACTTGCGCCAAAGCAAGCTGTTGTTCTCAACCTTGAGTTCTCCTTCTGTCGTTAGTGCCCTAAAATCAATGACTCTAGCGTCCCTCAGCCTGCGTCTGCCCATTAAAGGTATGGTCAAGGCAACCGTTTTCCGCCAGTTCTGTGGTGGCGAAAGTGTGGGAGAGTGTACCCCACAGATTGCCCGTCTGGCAGAAGGTCACGTCGGTGCGATTTTGGACTATAGCGTCGAGGGAAAGGCACAAGAAGCAGATTTTGACAGAACTCTTGCTACCACGATTGAGACCCTAGAATATGCTCAAAATAATGGAGATGTACCCTTCGGGGTATTCAAACCAACGGGTTTAGGAAGTATCGATATCTACGAAAAAGTAAGTCTTGGAAATCCGCTTACCCAAGAAGAGCAAAACTCCTGGGACAACACCTTGGTGCGCTGGAGACGAATAATTGAGAAAGCCAATGAATTAGGCGTTCCAGTGATGATAGATGCAGAAGAAAGCTGGATTCAACCTGCCGTAGATGATTTAGCCATTGAATACATGCGCACCTACAATCAAGGAAAAGCAATTGTATACAACACGGCCCAACTCTATAGGCACGACCGACTGGCACAGCTCAAAGATGCTCTAGAACTTGCCAAGAAAGAAGGGTTCATTTACGCCGTTAAAATTGTACGCGGCGCCTATATGGAAAAAGAACGGGAGCGTGCATCTCGTATGGGCTATGCTTCTCCTATACAGCCTGACAAGGCGTCCACCGATAAGGATTATAATGCAGCGCTGACTTTGATTTTAAATCATCTCAACCACATGGCTGTGGTCATAGGCACTCACAACGAAAATAGTGTGGCTCTTGCTGCCGAATTACTCTCGGAGCAAGGCTACCCTCTTGACCATGTACATGTTCACGTGGCCCAACTCTTTGGAATGAGCGATCACATCAGCTTCAATGCCGCGGCCGCAGGATTAAATACAGCGAAATACTTGCCGTTTGGACCGGTAAGAGATGTCTTGCCCTACCTCTTTAGAAGAGCTGAAGAAAATACTTCTGTTGAGGGCCAAACCGGCCGAGAGCTCAGCCTTATTCAAAAAGAACTCGAGCGCCGTAAAGGTTAGTCGATATCCTTTTCCAAACGCAAGACTTTAACGGTATCACAGTTCTGTAATACCATCTTGTACGCGTAGCTATCGTGTGAAAATCTGACGAGATATTCACCACATGGCTCTTTACGCGGCTCACTAGCACCAAGAGCAACACGGCCATCAACCACAGCGCGGTAATAGAGACTGTCCTTACTTAAGTCTAGCAAGGATTGCACTAGAGTAGTAGAATCTACCACCTTAGTCCTAAAGTTTTTCTTGACGCGAGCCTGTGGACCGTAGGCATAATCGAAATCGCGATCGCCAAAGAATGCCAAAACGAGTAAGATTCCGAGCCCAATACCTATTGCATAGAAGAGTAATCGACGTAAAAAAGCCATGAATGTAAAAGCGGTTAGAGGTTACCAAATAATAGTGCGTCACTCGAATACGGCAAATCGAAATGTTCACCCAGGTGACGCTTAGTCAAAAGACCGCGGTAAAGATACAGTCCAGCACGGATGTTCAAATCATAGTGCAGGCTATCTTGAACACCTCCATTATCGGATAATTGCTGCAACAGTGGACCAACAATATTGCTCATGGCAATGCTTGAGGTGTTCCCAACCGCGCTATTCATATTTGGCACACAATAATGCAAAACATCGTGTTTAACGAAAGTTGGCACTCGGTGTGAAGTGATTTCAGAGGTTTCGAAACAACCGCCGCTATCAATACTAATATCAATGATAACGGAACCTATAGGCATGGCTTGCACCATATCTTCTGTAACGACAAGGGGGGTTCGTCCCTCAACAGGTGATAACGCTCCTATCACTACATCGGCCTGAGCAAGCCTATACTTAAGCACAACATCCTGTATAAGTTCTGTAACAACTGAACCAGCTAGCTGCTCAGAGGCATAGCGCAGTTTACTAATGTTCGTATCCAGCATCACTACTGCAGCGCCCATTCCCCCAGCCACTCTTGCAGCAGACATGGCCGCCACACCGGCACCGATGATCACTACACTTGCAGGCGCCACACCAGGCACACCACCTAAAAGTTTTCCTTTCCGTTTACCGGATAAGCCGTCCGCCAATAAGTTTGCGCCTAATCGTGCCGCTTGCTGGCCTGCAATCTCACTCATTGCAATGCGTAAGGCACTTTGATCTTCCGCATCGCGTACTTCTTCCAGCGCAATACCTGTTATTTTTTTATCTGCAAGTGCTTTGAAGAAACTCCGCTCACGGGTTCTTAGCTGTAGGGCACTAATCAAGGTTTGGTTTCCCTTCATCATCCCAATTTCCTCTGCTGTGGGCGGTGCTACTTTAGCGATGATGTCGCATTGAAAAATCGCTGAGGCTTCTGCCGCAATTTCTGCGCCTGCGTCTGCGTATTCTCTATCCTCCCAACCGGCTAAGAGCCCTGCACCGGTCTCCACGAGAATGTTGTGCCCGTTTTGTACCAATACACTTACAGCCGCTGGATTGAGTAATATTCTATGCTCTTCCATGTCGCGCTCTTTCGGCACGCCAATAACAAGTTTTGCTCCTTTCGTCTCTACGGCCAAACGCTCTTCTTGCGTCGCCCAAGCCGTCTCCGACCAGCTTAGATATTCACTCATGGTTCCATTGTATTTCGGAGACCGCTACATCGGAGAGAAATTCTATCGTTCGTGAATGTTCACTCTCCCGTTCTATGTAGACGATTCCTACCCTGTAAGGTAAGAAAGATTCCACTTTTTCGGCCCATTCGATCCACATTGGATGTCCGCTTTCTATGTATTCTTCAAAACCGAAGTCATAGGCTTCTTCCTCGTGGTCAATTCTATATGCATCCACATGAAATAAGGTACCCTTGGGCCCGCTATGCTCCTCAATCAGTGCAAAGGTCGGTGAAGATCCAGCGCTATCGCTGCCCCACTGTTTGAGTAGTTCATTACACAGTGTCGTCTTGCCACTGCCCATGGGTGCTTGCAATAGGTTCACAGGATGCTGAGAAGCATCTAGAATGGCTTTAGCTACCTCAGGCAAATCGTTGAGACCAATGCCTTCAAAACGGATTGAATTATTTTGCGTCAAGGACGACATATGGAATGATTAACTCCTCCAAAGATACCCCACCGTGCTGATACGTGTTGCGGTAATATTTGACGTAATGATTGAAGTTGTTTGGATAGGCATAAAAGTGATCGTTCAGAGCGAAGATATATTCATCGACAATATGGCCCTTCGGCAAACCAATAGCCTCAGGCTTTTTCACCACAAAACTGTGTTTGCCTTGATAGCTCATGCCATTGCCGTTTTTGAACCTGAGATTAGTGGTTAAATCACGCGTTCCAACAACCTTTGTCGCCTTATTCACATTTACAGTACCATGATCTGTGGTCAACACCACTTTAAACCCGTTTTCCGCGGCCCATTTTAAGGCCTTACGCAATGGTGATCCTTCGAACCAAGTGGCAGTAACCCTGCGGTAGGCGTTATCGTCCGAGGCCAATTCACGAATAACCTCAACGTCCGTTCGAGCATGGCTGAGTGTATCCACAAAATTGTACACTAAAGCCACCACATCCGCCTGTTTGTTTTGATGGATGTTGGAAACGAATTTATTCGCGATACGCATGTTCGTGACTTTGTGGTATCTCACCTGCTTATCACTCAGTCCTAGGGACTTTAGTTGCTCTGCAAACAACTCTCCTTCAAACTCATTCTTGCTTCCTTCCTCGTGCTCTTCCTTCCAATACTGCGGCATATTCTTCTTGATGTCCGCAGGTACCATCCCAGCAAAAAGCGCATTACGCGCATATTGTGTAGCACTAGGTAGAATGCTGCTGTAGATGTTCTCGGTAGCAATATTGAAATCTTCTGAAATCATTGGCTTAATTACCATCCATTGATCTAGTCGGAGATTGTCAATTACTACAAAAAAGACTTTTTCGCCTTTTCGAATCTGCGGTGCAACTACATTGCCCACTACCTCGTGTGACAACATTGGTCTTTCGTTGGAAGAGAACCAGCTTTCGTAATGGTTCGAAATGAACCTACCAAAAAGCTCGTTCGCCTCGTTTTTCTGAGTAGCCAAAACACTCTTGAGCCCTTCTTCCGAACTTTGGTCGAGTTCAAGTTCCCAGCGCAGGAGCTCTTTGTAAAAATTGGCCCATTCTTCCCATGAACGAATGCTTTGCATGTCCATGGTAAGCTTTCCAAAAACCTGTTGATACCCACGCGTAGCTTGCTGAGTGACCAATTCCTTGCCCTTCAGAATCTTCTTGAGAGACAATAGGACTTGATTGGGGTTGACCGGTTTGATTAAATAGTCCGCAATCTTAGAACCAATGGCCATCTCCATGATGCTCTCCTCCTCGCTTTTAGTGATCATCACCACCGGCACCTCAGGACGTATTGATTTCATACGCTCAAGCACCTCAAGCCCTGTCAAACCTGGCATATTCTCATCCAGGAATACGGCATCGAAAGGTTGGCGTTCAAACTCCTCAAGAGCATCAATTCCGTTATTACAGGTCTCAAACGAATAGCCTTTGCCCTCCAAGAACAATAAATGTCCTTTAAGCATATGAATTTCGTCGTCTACCCATAAAATATTCGGCATAATTGGTCGTTTTATTCTTGTTAAAAGTAATGCGTGTACACCCCTGCTCGCCTCAAGACCTGTACTATTTTTACGTTACAGGTAAAACTATTGACATTGAGCACAAAGAACAAAATCATTAACGACCCTATTTACGGGTTTATTACTGTCAAAGATCCGCTTATTTATGAGCTGATTGACCACCCCTATTTTCAACGTCTGCGTCGCATTAGTCAATTAGGACTTACGTACCTCGTGTACCCTGGTGCGTACCACACAAGATTTCACCATGCCATCGGCGCCATGCACCTCATGGGCCGTGCTATCTATACTCTGCGTCAAAAAGGACATGAAATCACACCCGAAGAAGAACGCGGTGTACTCATTGCTATTCTGTTGCACGATGTAGGTCACGGACCTTTCTCACACGCTCTTGAGCACACCTTAATCCCAGGAGTAAGCCACGAAGCACTGAGCTTGAAAATCATGGAGGAGCTCAACCAAGAGTTTGACGGTGCGCTCACCTTGGCCATTGATATCTTTACGAACAACCATCCAAAGGCCTTCCTACACCAACTGATTTCATCTCAGCTGGATATGGATCGTTTAGATTACCTCCGCCGCGACTCCTTTTACTCGGGTGTTACCGAGGGCAGCGTAAACTCTGAACGTCTACTGACCATGCTGAATGTAAAGGACGATCAGCTCGTGGTCGATTCTAAGGGCATCTACAGCATCGAAAAATTCCTGGTTGCGCGCCGCCTGATGTATTGGCAAGTCTATATGCACAAAACCGTTCTCAGTGCTGAATTTATGCTAGTCAACATTTTGAAGCGGGCGAAGTACCTAGCCACACAAGGTGTGGAGCTTACCGGTACCCAGGCATTAAAGCATTTTCTGCACGCAGACTACACGTGGAATGACTTTGAAGAAAATCCAGCAATCCTGAAGAAGTTCCTCGAACTCGATGACTTCGATGTCATGAGTGGCATCAAGGATTGGGCAAACCACAGTGATCTCATCCTTAGCGACCTCAGCGGCAGGATCATCAACAGAAACCTACTGAAAATTCGACTTCAAGAGACACCCTTCGAAGAAGAATTGGCCGAAAAAATGGCAGCGGGAATTAGAAATCAATATGGTTTCACCCACGGGGAAGAGCGCTACATGCTTATTGTCGATAAGGTGAAGAATCACGCATACAACAACAAGAAAGGACACATTAACCTGCTGTATAAAGACGGTCACACTAGCGACATCAGTACAGCCGCGGATCAAATGACTATTAATGCACTTAGCGAACCAGTGGAGCGGCATTTTATTTGTTTCCCTAGAGAATTGAGACACCTACTATGAAGCACACACCAAAAACTCTAGGATCTATATGCGAAGGATTGAATATTCCTTGTCCAGCCGGTCAACAATCACTTGAGATTAGTGGCGTGGCAACACTTGAGCAAGCCTCTGCGGGAGACCTCAGCTTCTTATCCAACCTAAAATATGAAGCACAGGCTCAGACTTCGAGCGCATCAGCCATATTGGTCAAAAAAGGCAGCGTGGTAGAAACCAATGTGGTGCTTGTCGAATGTGAAGACCCCTACATGACCTTCACCATGTATTTGGTCGGTCTAGAACGAGAATTAGGAGGTGCGAAAGACCAAAGAGCAAAAGCGCTTATCGCTGACGATGCTGTTATTGGAAGTGATTGCATTATTGAAGCGGGGGCCGTTATCGCCTCCGGGGCCGTCATCGGTGATAATTGTCGCATAGGTGCCGGGGCTAAAATTCTTTCCGCGGCGCGTCTAGGCAACCGCGTAGTAGTCGAGGCAGGAGCGGTGATTGGCTCCCAAGGATTCGGATTTGCACCCGATAAAAAAGGGGTGTATCATGCCATACCACAGCTCGGAAAAGTCATTTTAGAAGACGATGTGTTCATTGGAGCCAACACTACGGTGGATAGGGGGGCTATTAGTGACACCCGTATTGGGCAAGGCACTAAAATAGATAATCAGTGTATGATCGCCCATGGCGTCACCATTGGCAAAAACACTGTAATGGCAGCGCAGACAGGGGTTGCCGGCTCTACATCCATCGGAGACGATTGTAAATTTGGCGGCCAAGTCGGCATCATCGGACACCTTAAAATTGGTAATAATGTGACCATTTATGCCCAGAGCGGTGTAATGAACGATGTTCCGGACAATAAGATTATCTTTGGCTCGCCAGCCCTTGACCGTAGACACTTTTTGAAATCATTCGCGGCCTTCAAAAAACAAGGCCTTTAGATATGCTGCAACAGACACTCAAAAAAACTGTTTCTTTTGAAGGAAATGCCCTTCATACCGGTGAATCCGTAAAAGTCAATCTAGTCCCGAGTGATGCGAACACAGGCATTGTGTTTGTACGTACTGATCTAGACAACGTGGAAATCCCAGCTCTCGCCAAACACATCAATCGCACCAATCGCCAGACCATTCTTCAGAAAGGTGATGCATCTGTCGGAACGGTGGAGCACCTAATGGCTTCCCTGTACGCCCTCGGTGTAGATAACCTGCGTGTAGAGCTGAACGGAAGTGAGATTCCAATTTTGGACGGTTCTGCAGCACCATTGGTTGACCTCATCACTGAGGCAGGCATGGAAGAACAAAGTGAAGAAAAGAACTACTACGTTTTAGAGGAACCGTTCACCTTCAAGGACGACGACGGTTCAGAAATTATGGCACTACCGAGTGATTCGTTTGAGGTTAGTGCACTCATTGACTACGGCACTTCTGTATTGGGGCCACAACATGCGCACCTCGATCACATGACCAACTTCCGTGAGGACATTGCCAGTGCACGCACGTTCAGTTTCCTGCGAGAACTTGAACCATTGCTCGATCAAGGATTGATCAAAGGCGGAGATTTGAACAATGCCATTGTGTATGTCGACCAAGAAATTGCTCCTGCAACCTTAGATAAACTGAAGGCGGCTTTTGAGAAAGAAGATGTTCAGGTGACCAACAGAGGTACCCTTAACAATATTGAATTGCGCTTCTCAAACGAAGCAGCAAGGCACAAATTGCTTGATGTCATTGGAGACATTGCTCTATTGGGTCGTCCGCTCAAGGCACGCTTGATTGCAACAAAACCTGGACACGGCGTAAATGCAGAGTTTACAAAAGCTCTTGCTGCGAAAATCCGCAAGGAAGAAAGTAAGCCAAGACCACCAAAATATGACCCTAATATCCCACCTGTTAAAACGGTTGAGGATATTATGGCGTTGATCCCACACCGATCACCGTTCCTTTTGGTCGATAAGATCATGGAACTGACTGAAGACCGTGTAGTAGGCGTAAAGTCAGTCACTATGAATGAACCGTTCTTCGTTGGGCATTTCCCAGGTTCTCCAGTTATGCCGGGTGTACTACAGGTAGAGGCCATGGCGCAATGTGGCGGAATTCTTGCACTTAGCTCAGTACCGGATCCCGAGAACTACCTAACATTCTTCATGAAGATTGACAATGTGAAGTTCAAGAAGAAGGTCGTTCCGGGCGACACATTGATTTTTGACCTCAAACTCATTACTCCAATACGCAGAGGAATCGTTCACATGCTCGGTCGAGCGTTTGTAGGCGACATACTAGTAAGTGAGGCCGAGTTGATGGCGCAGATTACCAAATAATGATTCATAAACTCTCCGACGTACATCCATCTGCTAAAATTGGCGACCAAGTAAAGATTGGTCCCTTTACCTCCATAGCGGCGGATGTTGAGATTGGAGAAGGTACTTGGATTGGTCCTAATGTTACCATCATGGATGGTGCTCGTATTGGATCAAACTGCCGCATTTTTCCAGGATCAGTCATTTCAGCTGTACCTCAAGATTTAAAATTCGAGGGTGAAAAAACCACCGTTGAAATCGGTAATGGAACAACCATCAGAGAATGTGTAACCATCAACCGCGGTACTAAGGCGTACGGCAAAACCACTCTAGGAGAGGACTGTTTGATTATGGCCTATGTGCACATTGCACACGATTGTATCATTGGAAATCATGTCATCCTAGTAAACTCTGTTGCCCTTGCAGGTCATGTTGAAGTAGGCGATTGGGCAATTATCTCTGGATTGAGCGCCGTACACCAGTTTGTAAAGATTGGCAATCACGTTATGGTTGGCGGAGGCGCCATGGTTCGAAAAGACGTACCTCCATTCATTACAGCAGCGGGTGATCCATTGACCTACGCCGGAGTAAATAGTGTCGGTTTACGTAGACGCAGCTTCCACAACGACGCAATCAGAGAGATACAAGATATCTACCGCATCCTCTATCAAAGCGGTAAAAACATTAGCCAAGCTCTAGAAATAGTGAAAGCCGAATACGGTCAAAGTACCGTGGCTAAAGAAATCATCGCATTCATCGACGCTAGTGACAGAGGGTTAATTAGAAAGTAGCCAGATGATAACCCTTGGAAATCTTCAAAAGACCTTTGGCACTCAGCACATCTTACAAGGAGTTACCTACGGTTTTGAAACGGGCTCCAAAACGGTCATTCTGGGTTCAAACGGCTCAGGAAAATCTACGTTAATTAAGATATTATCAGGAGCACAGGAGGCTACAGAAAACCCACCTCAATACAACTTTGAAGGGAAGAATACCCCATCAGCGGAGGCAGGGAGCATTTGTGCAATCGCCGCGCCTTATGTGGCCTTAAACCCTATGTTCAGTCTCAAGGAAACTATAGCTTTCCACCGAAAGATGTGTGGATTCACCCAAGGGGTAAATCTTGACCAATGGATAAATGACGCGGGGCTCGCGCCACATTTAAACAAGCGAATTAAGACCTACAGCTCCGGTATGAAGCAACGCGTTCGTCTGCTATTGGCTATCGCAAGCCCAAGGCCTGTACTTCTATTGGATGAACCAACAAGCAACTTAGACAAGGAAGGTGTTGAATTATATAGGAGAATGATTCAAGAATTGGCCACAGAAAAGACCATTATCGTTGCCAGCAACTACGTCGCACACGAATATGACTTCTGCAGCGGTGAACTACTCCTTGAAAAGCATTATTAACCCATGAAATCGCCCTCTGCATTTGCAGTATATTTGGGCAACAAACAACTCGATTATGGCAAGTACTTCAGATATCAAAAACGGAATGTGCATCAACTTTAACGGTCAGCCGTTCCAGGTCATTGAATTCCTACACGTAAAACCAGGAAAGGGCGCTGCATTCGTGCGCACGAAAATTAAAAACCTCGAGACTGGTCGTGTATTAGACAATACTTTCCCTGCGGGTTCGAAGATTGAAACTATCGATGTGGAGACGCGTCAATACCAATTCTTATACAACGACGGTACCGACTATCACTTCATGAACACGGACAACTACGAGCAATTGACCTTTGCTAAAGAGCTGATTAACGCTCCTGATTTCTTGGTTGACGGTATGATGTGTCTTGTATTGTTCCATGCTACAGAAAACAGAGCAATGGCGGTAGAGCTGCCACGAACAGTGAACTTGAAAGTGACTTACGCAGAACCTGCTGTTAAAGGAAACACTTCAACAAACGCTATGAAAACAGTAACTGTTGAAGGAGGTGCTGAAGTTCAGGTGCCTTTGTTTATTAAAACAGACGAGGAAATTGTGATTAACACCGCAGACGGCTCTTACAAGGAGCGCGCGAAGTAAGCATCACTCACCTAATAAATCGAAAACCACCTCTTTACGGGGTGGTTTTTTTATGCAATAGTTTCGATGATTGTGTACACTACAATGAACAGGAAGAACAGCCACATAGCGAGGGCTAGTTTGCCCCATTTCACGCTTTTACCCTGTTCTAAGACATCTACTATTCGTTCTTCTAATTCGCCTAATCCCAAAGCTTCAAAGTCCTCCTTAGGCTTGGCTTTATGGGCCAATATTTCTGGCGTCAGATAATACACCTGCTCACTTTCATCATACTCAAACCAATGCCTTTCAATACTATCATGAGTATCAAATAACGCATCCAATTCTTTCTTCAGAATAGCGCGTTCGCCTATGGTTTTTTGCAAGTGATCTATGGCCTTATCCATAGAGCCAAATTTAGGGCAAAAAAAACCGCCGCTCCC
>CATAPZ010000024.1:0-9626 GCA_949486955.1 Cryomorphaceae bacterium
CAAGAGATAGTAACCGGAAAGGGGACCAACGGTATAGGTCAAGACTTCTACCTTGCCTCTCAAACGCTCATCCAGACAACAGTATCTGGAAGCTACACGAACTATTATGGACTTCACTACGTCAGTATTGTCGCACTTGAAGACAGTACAGATGTTAGAATAAAGGCACGTACAGGCAATATTTTCGACAACGGTAGAGACAGTGTCATCTTCACGTTAAATGCAGGACAAAGCTGGGTGAGCAGTATGCTGGACAACGATCAGTTACTCGGAACTCGAGTAACCTCAAATAAACCCATTGCTGTAACGGCCGGCGGTAATCACTTAAAGGCTACCAACGCTAACAATGCTGATGCTGGTATTGACCAAGTTACCCCTGTAGAACATCTAGGTCTAGAACATGTGGTTCTGAGAGGACGCGGCAATACCCCGCAAGATTACTTCATGTACATTGCCACTGAAGACAGCACGAACATCACGGTCGATGGCAATGCCATTATGACCAACGGCGCGGCCGGTGATGTTGGCACCTATTCGATGGCAGGTAATGCTTCAGCCCCAGGAAAACCATTCATTGTTGAAGCCGACAAACCTATCTATTTGTTTCAAGTAACTACCGGCGCAAACAATAGCGACCCGGAACAAGGGATGGCACAGCTACCTCATGTGGATTGTACAGGCTCAACTCGTGTGGTATACAACAGAGCATCGGGGCTATCAACCTCGGCATTAATTACCATACCTACTTCTGCTGTTCCAAATCTTAATTACAACGGTTCTGCCATACAATCGTACACTGGGATCACTTTCCAGCAAAGTACATATGACCCAAGCTGGACGGGTGTGTACATTGGCGATAATATCTTAACAAACAGCTTCACCTTAGACTGTCTTACCCCATTCCACGTTGGTGTTCTTGCTGGATCGGGTTCTAGCACTGGGCTTTACGGATACATTAGCGGTTTTGACGATGACTTTAAACTGCTTGATCCATTCTCGGCGCTACCTGTAGAAGATGTTCCACTTGGAGCACTTTGTGAAACCCCTATCCCGCTATTCTTCCGCTATCTAAGCTGTGTAGACAGCATCAATGTGGTTAGCACGACCATTCTCCAAGGGGTGGGTACTGTGGTCGATTCGAATGCTGCCGACACAGTAATGCATGCATTAATTGATCCAGCATATAATGGTCCCGTGGAGATCAAAGTAATTGTTGAAGACGGACGAGGATATAGAGATTCAATCTATTTTGACTTTAACTATTACGGTACGACCTATGAGCCCATTCAAGCAGATTCAGCCAGTGTATGTGCCGGTCAGCCAGTTGTTCTCGAAGTGGACGGCGCTAATCCTGACTTCTCCTACCTATGGTCGACCGGAGATACCACCGCAAGTACTACAGCGTATGATCCAGGATGGGCTTGGGTAACTGTTGATCTAGGTAATTGTCAGTTCCACGACAGTATTTATTTGGTGAACGGTTCACTGTATACGCCGATAACTAACGATACCGCCTATTGCGATTCATTGACCATCGATTTTGACAACCCCAACCTCTCCTCGATGTATTGGATCACCCTGGACACGTTTGCCACTGAACTCCAGTTTGATTCCACCGCCATCTACCCTTACCTCAGTACGGATATAAACGGTTGTGAAAATGAGGATACCTTCCGATTTAGAGTAATCGCGGAGCCCTACATCGATGAGGGATTTGGCTGTCCTAATTACACCCTCACAGCCACTGGTTATACACAATTCATCTCTTTGACCCTAGGTGAACAGACCTATACAGAACCTGTTTTAGATACACTCTTTCCGTTCGCTGGATCGCACGAGTTAACGCTCGTAGCTATCGATAGTTGTGGTAATCTAGATACCATTCAGCGGGTACTCGAAGTAGATTGTCTGGACAACCTTCTGATGTATGTTCCTACGGCGTTTTCGCCTAACGGTGACGGTGTGAATGATGCCTACTGTTTGAGCAGCTCACTTCCAACGAGAACTGAATATGCTATTTACGACCGCTGGGGCAATGAGCTATTCCGCGGACCTTCAACGGAGTGTTGGGATCCTATCGCTTTGGGACAAGAGGTTCAGCAAGGTGCATACTCTTTGCGGACCTTTACCAAGCTGCCTTCCGACCAACTACATATCGACGAATTTACCATATTCATTCTTCCATAATGCCGCTTGAACTTCCAAAAGCGGTCATCTTCGATATGGACGGGACATTGATCAACAACTATCCGTTCCATCTAAAGGCATGGCAAATCATTTGTGAAAAGTACGGTGCGCCTCGTTCCATTGACGACATCATT
This sequence comes from Cryomorphaceae bacterium, assembly GCA_949486955.1. Taxonomy (GTDB): domain Bacteria; phylum Bacteroidota; class Bacteroidia; order Flavobacteriales; family Schleiferiaceae; genus UBA10364. The sequence continues at coordinate 2,322 of CATAPZ010000024.1, forward strand.
AAAGATTTGCACGGGACCAATTTTGAAGTCTGCCAAAACTTCTTTGGCAACGACATCACCTTTGAAGAAAGTGAACGCATAGGTAATGAAAAAGAGGCCTTGTACCGTGAAATTTACCGTCCACAGATCGCTCCTGTTCAAGGCTTAATACCCCTATTACAATTTTTCCATAACAGCGGTATTCCCATGGCAGTAGGCACTATGGGCAACAAGGCCAATGCAGACTTTATGCTTGATACCCTAGGAATACGTCACTTCTTTAAAGCCGTACATACCGCAGAGGAAGTGAATAAAGGAAAGCCTGACCCAGAAATTTTTCTCACCTGCCTAAAAAGCTTAACTCAAGAGTCGTTACAAACCCAAGAGCTTTGGGTGTTTGAGGATACTTCCAGTGGTATTACCGCTGCAATTAATGCGGGAGGAACGGCTTTTGGTATTCTTACCAGCAAAACAGAGCAGGACTTAAGTACTTGTGGTGCAACATATTGCGCAAAAAACTATGATGAGATAATCAAATTGGTCTCTTAACATTTCCTTGACATAACTCTTTATATGTATTTTTGAAATGCTATCGCACACACAACTATGTCATACCTAGACACAGCAATAGTCATCGCTTGGCCGGAATGTACGGCAAGAGGAGACGAAAGCATTCTTATTCTCTTGCGTAAGGCAGGTATCGTGAAGAACCTGAACATGCGCGTTGGTCACGCAGCTATCTGTTTGATCAATCCACAGACTGCAGAAGTGTTGTACTACGATTTCGGCCGTTACATTACCCCACGTGGATACGGCAGAGCGAGAAGCAAGTATACCGACCCGACTTTGGTTTTAGAGACAAGGGCCACATTTGATGAGGATAAAAACTTAACCAATGTTGAGGATATCGCTCAAGAATTGGATGCTAAGTCCAAATACACTCACGGAGCAGGTCCTATGGTATTCTCGGTAAGCAAGACGATCAACTTCGCAAAAGCCAAGGCCTATGCCGATGAAATGGTGATACGCGGTTATTTCCCGTACAATGGTCTTGATAAAAGTGCCTCTAACTGCGCACGTTACGTCACCGAGACAATGAAAGCAGCCAATGAAGACGGTACCGTGGGCAGCAAACTAAAATATCCGCTAACTGTTCGACCTACACCATTGTACAACGTTGTTGCTGCAAGCACTGAAGATAGTATCTATAGTTTTGAAGGTGGCACCTTACAGTTTATGCAGAAATCGCGCAGACACAGCATTGCCGATATTACTTCAGGACTGTTAGAAAGCTCTTTCACAAAGTATACAGATTCACGCCCTGATGATTCTATACATGGAGAGATAGAAGAACCAGCACGTCCTTCATCATTACCGCAATCGGCAAAATGGCTCGGCGGTCTGGGAGAAGGTGCTTGGTTCCACATCAATAAGATTGGCCCGCATAGCTTTAAGGGCATCAAATACGACAAAACTGGCGTCATCGAATTCGAAGGAACCTACAGCAATGACGACATCGAGTTGCCTGAAAATCCAGAAGCCACGTACGCTTCACACTGCGGCTTCTTCTCCATTGAGGTCGACGGTGTGATTCACAGATTCTACCGCAAATAGATAAAAAAAGCCCGGCGCTGCGCGCCGGGCTTTTTCTTTATTTTCTCTCTCTCAATTAGAAGTCAATCTTATAGTAGAACACCGGGAACAGTCCTAACTGGTAATTCTCCGCTACCTCACCCGTCTCTGGCAAGTAGGTTAAAGTCAAGATGTTTTTGTTATTGGTAATGTTCGAAATATCCAAAGCAAACTCGTGTGCTAGGTTCAAGAAGTTCCACTTGTACCCCACCTTAAAGTCTAGACGGAAGTACGGGCGGTATTGATTGGAATTGAATGTAAAATCGTCGATAAACTCAATTTCTGAACCTCTCGCTGAAGCGTCCTGATCAATATCACCAAACCAACGTCCACCAATAGAACTCACCTTGGTCCCTAGGTTAAAGACGCCATATTTACCCACTTGGTAATTCTTTGCCATGATGAAGTTGAATGCATAACGGCCGTTGAAGGTCGTATTCACCCAAATATCGTCTGAAGACCCTGTGCCGGCAGCGGCAATATTCTTAGAGCCCTTGTACTTAGCATCGAAGATGGATCCTGTAAACAGGCTGTAGAACCCGTTACGGTAGTAGTGCTCGGCAGTAAATTCTAAGCCGTAGTTACGTCCCTGCCCTTCGTTTTCAAGAGGTTCAGCCCAAAGGCGACCAAATCCGCTACCACCATTCACTAGAGAAAAGTAAGAAGGTACGATCTCCACAGGCACGTCCCACAAGTACTGGTAATAGGTTTCTAGTTTAATGCGTACTGGGTAATCAAAGTTGTGCTCCCAACCGGCTACAAGGTGCGCACTCTTAGTGAGTCCCATACCTTTGTTGTATTCAGTTCCATATACCCCGTCAGCAATGGCTTGAGGTGTGGCTTGAGATCCTCTGTAGTAGTAGAGGTAAGAACTCTGCATTTGACTGTGGTAACCAGCACCGGTAAAAAATTTGTTGTGCCTGTCTACATCATAATTGAAACCGAGACGCGGCTCAATAGGACTTAATGTATTGTCGTTAATGTTCGAGTACAGCGCAGTTAAACCTGCTGTCATCGTGAGCTTATCTGTCAATCTGTTCTTGTAGCTCACGAACGGTTGTACTACAGCGTATCCGTCTGAAGAGAAACCACCATCGTCTGTGCCCCAAGGGAATTCCCAAGGCGAAATTTCACCGGTTAATCCGTTGACGATTCTCGTCGAATCCAAATAATCAACCATCACATAATCCACATTAACACCCGCCTTAAAGCTTTGACGAGCATCGATCTTCTTCGTGTAATGGCTGTATCCATGAATCTTGGTCTCGTAGTACCAATAGTTCAAGATTTTTGGTGCGGAATCTACGCGGTAGTAGAACTCATCAGCCGCCACCGTGTCTACACCTCGGAATACTTTAGTGTTCAGGGCATGAATGGCAGAACGAGATACCGCCGCACCACTTTTGATGTAGCTCGTTTTATCCAAACGCTTTAAATGCGTTGCCCCCACTACGCCCATGTGTGTGTCAAAGAATTGGTCACGATCTACACTTCCAATACCTTCAAAACCATCGGTCACTGGGTCACCGTCGGTTCCGGAAATATCAATAACCAGGTTGGACGTACCGCCCATACCCCACAAGCTAAATTTCGAACCGTCTTTTTGCGGAAACGTCACTCTAAAGGCCCCATCTGCATAGTTTGGAATAGCTGTAGTACCCAATGGAATGCCCAAGGTTGACGCCATACCCAATGTTGAGTAGCGTCCCAGGACAAGGTAAGACGGTGCATTTGGCTTCTCTTTGCCTAAACGACCCTCAGCCATCAATTCTACCCCTAAGAGACCGAACTGAAAGCTTCCTTCAAATGGCGTGGCATTATTACCGTCGCGCATCTCTAGATCGAAAACACCGGCAATAGCATTTCCGTACTCCCCTGGCCAAGCGCCTGTGTAGAAATCACCGCTCTGGATGTATTTATTGTTAAGGATAGTTACCGGACCACCGCCAGTCCCTGGAATGGCGAAGTGGTTGGGGTTGGGAATGTTGATTCCTTCAAAACGGTACAGGATACCTGCAGGCGTGTTACCACGAACAACAATGTCATTTCGAGTATCGTCTGAACCCTGAACACCCGCAAAGTTGGTTGCCATACGAGCCGGTTCCCCACGAGAACCCGCATAGAGGTTCGTTTCTTCTACAGAGAACTTGCGGGCACTCACTACGGCCATCTCGTTCTTTACATCACCGCGGGGTGTTGCAACAACATCTACCTCGTCAAGCTTTACCGTGCTCTCTGTCAAAGCGATTCTAATCACAGCTTGCTTAGCTGAGTTTAATTCTACAACAGCAGAAGTAGGCTCATAGCCGAAGAGTTGAACGGCCACAATCTTGCGGCCAATCTCTACATCCATTTCGAACTGTCCGTACTCGTCAGAGAATGCCTGTACATTATCACAGATAAGCATGGCATCTGGAAGTGGCGATTTACTTTCAGAATCGACCACGGTACCACGAATGGTTTGAGTGAGTGTTTGCGCTCCTAAGGTTGAACTAACTACCAACAGAGCAAGAAGAACTAAGCGTCTCATAGTTTTGATTTTGTATAGCGACAAGTTAAAGGAATTGCGCCGCTCCGCGACTTTAATAAATCTTGAATTCTGAGATTTTCACTAACAAGGGTGTAAATCATAGCTCAAATTGAGCCACTTTGATTCACAAATGAATCAATTCACTTGAAAAACGAAGAAAAGTGCTTATGACCGCGCACGTAAAATTGCCACACCATACTCCCCGCATAGGTCCCCTTCAGCTTCTTCAAAGGCAACAAGGGCAACCCTTTATACGACATTCTTGTGCGCTGAATTTTAGTGAACCTTCCGTAAAAGGCAAAGTGCGCTTGCAGTATGGCCAAGGTATGTTTCGGTTTTCCTTCAAGGACGAACTTTACCCCTGCTATGCCGTCTAAAATAAGTCGTGCAAACACAATCCCCATGGCACGAAGCTGCGGAAGGTTTTTCACGAGGATAATCAGGTTGTTGCGGAAGTTTAAATAGGTTTTTCGTGGAGAATCGGCATTTAATGTTGCCCCGCCAAGATGATAAACCTCAGATTTAGGCTCCACCCAAACCTCATAACCAGCTCGCTGCATACGCCAGCAAAGATCAATCTCTTCCATATGAGCGAACAGCATAGGGTCTAACTTACCTGCTCGCTCAAACGCCTCCATATTCACAGCTAAACAAGCGCCCGTCGCCCAGAAAACAGGACGGGCATCATCGTACTGACCACCATCCACTTCAAGCTCATGAAGAACCCGTCCGCGGCAAAATGGGTAGCCTAAAGCATCGATAAATCCTCCAGAAGCCCCAGCGTATTCGAACTTCTCAGGTTCACGATCCCAACGAATCTTCGGTTGTACTGCCCCACAATTAGGATACTTCTCAAAATGTCCCATGATGGGTTCCAACCATCCAGGAGTTGTTCTAACATCGCTATTTAACAGCACTGCGTACTTCTCCTTCAAGGGCTTCAAACCTTCGTTGTAGCCGCCTGCATACCCCAAATTCTCACCGGTCTGAATGATCTTAACCTCTGGAAAATGGGTCTCAACATAGGCAACGCTGTCGTCACTGCTGTCGTTATCAATGACATATACCGGATGTGGCTTGCTATCTTCAATAACGCCTGGTAAGTATTTTTCTAATAAGGCTTTTCCGTTCCAATTCAGGATGGCAACCGCAATCTTTTCTTTCATCCGAGCTTAAAATCTATCGAACCACGTTCCTTGATTACCAATAATGATGGAATTAGAAATTCGCTCTCCAAAGTTATCCCTGCTGTATTGGGTAGAGGTCGCATCAATATCAGGACCTGCATTGGTATGGCGTGTCAAATGATACTGCCACTTGTGATCCTTCACCTCACCCAAAGCAGAACTATGAATAAGCGTGTATTGACGGCCTATGAGCTCCTGGTCCACAAAGATGAACACCTGATTCTGCTGCACCGGGGTACTTGAACTCTTTAATTGATCGTATTGCCAAACTTGGTACGGATAGTTACGACCGTCGAACGAACGTTCCTCCACAAGTGAAGGCGCACCATATTGGAGGAAAACTCGGCCCATCTGAGACCTGTAGCCTGGTACAGTTCTGCTTCCAAACTCTTGGTCTACTTTATCGACCACTACCAAATAGCCCTTCCACTCTCCTAACGGATCCATCGCATTTTTATCCGTCCAAAAATTCACGATGAACGATGCAATTCTAGCCGTATCCTCGGAATCTTTTAAGTTGGTCATAATGCGGCGCTCTGACATAGTTGCTACAGGCGCAATCATACGTAAGTATTCATTGACCTGAGACCACTGGCCCCAGCCATTTTCAAATACCGCACGAGTAACACTCACCTCGGGGCCGTTCCACGCGGCTTCATCCGCCTTGTCGTTGTACCAGTAAAAAGGGCTAATGCGCTCAGCAACTGCTTGACCAGTACTGTCTAACATTACGATGGAATATTCATATTGACCGCTTTTTTGGGATGAAAAATCAATTTTATTGTAGACCGGCGTACTACCTGTATTACAACGTGCAAACCCTGAAGTCCCAGGAATAATATTGCCGTAAGCATCCGTCAATTTGTACTGGAGAATGTATTTGCCTGAGGCTACAAAGCCTTCTGTATACATGCTCAAAGTCGATTCATTTTCAAATACCGGCAGTCCTAAAGACGCCACCGGAACTACAGAAACTCCTCGTTTCACATAGTTCACAGGAACCTCCTCTACATCATCAAGCAACACCGGCTGCGACAGCCAAAAATCGCTAGCAACATATTCGAGAGTATCGCTAAAACTCCAGTCACTATTGGACACCTCGTCGTATAGAAAGATCTCCAACGGTCTCTTCTCTATCTCTTTAGTGTCATCAAAAGTGAACGTACTCTTTTGCAACATTAACGGCGCACTCGAGGCGGAATCTTCACTGGTATATTCAAATCGAACTACATCTACCTTACCCTCAAAGGACAAAGCCACCTTAAACCGTGCATGCCAGATTGAATCCGCATCCATTTCAAAGGCAATGGTGCTTGCGTCAAGCGTACTGAAAAAGTCCACATAAGGACCTTGAGTCTCACTCACATATTGGATAGGCTGCAATCCAAAGCGCAACTCCTGCGCTTTAGTTGAAGTAGTCAGTGCAAGTAGAAATATGACTTTAAAGAAAGATTTCATCATCCTCAAAGATAATTGCAAAATTGCCCTTGCAAAACACGAATTCCTGTTTAAATTTGCCGCCCACTCAGGAAGTAGCTTTACTTCCTATCGGAGAGATGGCAGAGTGGTCGAATGCACTGGTCTTGAAAACCAGCGTACCGAGAGGTACCGGGGGTTCGAATCCCTCTCTCTCCGCCAAAAACACTTGAAAACCAGCGTTTTACGCTGGTTTTTTTATGCCCATTCGCGAACGAAGCTCGCTTCAGTGAGCGGGATGGGTATAAAAAATACAGAACGCCGAAGGCGTTCCGGTTTTCAGGTGTTTTTGGAAGGGCTCCACCTCCAGGGATCTTTTGAGCGAAGCGAAAAAAAATCCCAGCCACTAGAACGACTGGGATCTAACCTATTTTTGGCCATTACCGTTTTCACCGACACCTTCACTACAGCCTTCTTCGACCGAACATGAACAGTTTTCGCAGCGAGCAACTTTATTTGCCTCTACCCTTTTCTTCTTGGCATCCGCAATGACTTTCTTCA
>CATAPZ010000025.1:0-3609 GCA_949486955.1 Cryomorphaceae bacterium
AATTCGTTCAATATCCTCGACAGCTCGAGCAATGTTCAGGCGTACACGATTGATTGGGACGACGGGAATATTAGCTTAGATACAGGTTTCATCACTTCACACATCTACGATACGCCGGGCACCTACAATGTCCAAGTCATCGGGCAAGACACCGTTTGTGACACTTGGGACACCACCACCTTTACACTCCAAGTGAATCCAGCTTATGATAGCGTCTGGATAGATTACAGCTATGATTATTGTGATCCTTCCCGCCAAGTGGTGGCCACTGCGCGTTTGGTCAGCGACAGTTCCATTGTAACGGATTATGAGCTTGAATGGGATTTTGCCGGAGTGAATTTTTCTTCCGCCCAGGTCCAATTTAACATGCCATTACCCGGTGCCAATCCGGTAAGCCTAAATGTGCTAGACACGAATTGTAATATCACTCAACTCTTTGAGGATACCCTTGTATTCCGCATTCCACCTTTTATGCAGATCAATACCGCCTTGGAGGAATGTGAAACGCGTGAAACGGTAGATTTCAATGCCATTTTAAACGCTACCTATCAGGGTTTTGAATGGCTCGTAGATGGTCAGGTGGCAGGAAATTCAAATCCTTTACAAATCTCGCAGAGCGGCATCTACGACATCAGTATTGTGGGGTATGATAGCATTTGTGGAACCAGCGATACACTCACCGAAAGCTTCGATGTCTATTTTGCAGGAGAGGCATTCACCGTACCCAACTTTGTCACGCCAAATAACGACGGTATCAACGACGCATTTTTGGTGAATACGAGCGAGAATTGGGACGATTTTCACCTCATTGTCCACAACCGCTGGGGCATTAAGGTATTTGAAACAACGGTAATTTCTTTTGAGTGGGGTGCCGATTACGACGAGAAGATTCTCGCTCCAGGTGTGTACTTTTACCAACTAAAAGCAACCAACCGCTGTGGCGACATCACCGAGGATGGCGTCCTGCATATAATCTATTAGAATGATCAAAGTATACCACAATCCGCGCTGTAGAAAATCACGTGAAGCCTTGGCTTATCTGGAAGAGAAAGGCGTCTCTTTCAAAGTGCGCCAATACATGAAGGATGAAGAGAGCATGACATCTTCAGAGCTCGAGGAAGTACTTGATGCCCTAAATATGGACGCGCTCGACCTTGTGCGCAAGAACGAGACGTTGTGGAAGGAAGAATACCGCAACCTAGAACTTGGCGAAGATGAGATCATCTTAGCGATGATTGAAAACCCACGTTTGATGGAACGCCCCATCATTCTGAACGGCGACAAGGCTGTTGTGGCCCGTCCGGCTGAGAAAGCTGAGGAGGTGCTTTAGAAACTATATCAAACAAAAAAGCCCGAGCGTGAGCTCGGGCTTTTTTAAATATTAGTGATCTTCAGAGTTACTCTGCAGATTCTTCTTCTTTGTGACCGATGATTGCGTGAGCAATCTTTGGATTAACAGATTCCAAGCCAATCAATGTCAACCAGTAGCCTACGAATAGACCTAGGAAAGCGAGCATTGAGAATCCCATAAGGGCTACAACTAAGAATACGAGGAAACCTATAAATTTCATAAGTGTTTGTTTAATGGCCGTAAAGATAAGTAGTGGAATTGATTTAGTTTCAACTTTTAAGCTAAAAATTGATAGCTACCAAGATAGCAGGCGAAGATGATGCTGCAGAATTTCTGTGCCCTAAATTTGTAGTTCAAGAACTGAGAATCAATTAGTCATTATTACGATGGAATACAGAATTGAGCACGACACCATGGGTGAAGTGAAAGTACCGGCAGATAAGTACTGGGGTGCACAGACAGAGCGTTCGCGCAACAACTTTAAGATTGGTCCTGCGGGTACTATGCCGCTTGAAATCATTGAAGGTTTTGCGTATTTGAAAAAGGCTGCGGCATATGCGAACTGCGATGCGGGCGTCTTGACAGAGGAGAAGCGCGACCTTATTGGTGCCGTATGTGAAGAGATTCTTGAAGGCAAGCACAACGACCAGTTCCCATTGGTGGTGTGGCAAACCGGTTCAGGTACGCAGAGTAATATGAATACGAACGAGGTGATCGCGAATCGTGCCCACGTCCTAGCTGGAAACACGCTTGGCGAAGGCGATCGATTGATTCACCCGAACGACGATGTAAACAAGAGCCAGAGCTCGAACGATACCTTCCCAACAGGTATGCACATTGCCATCTATAAGAAGGTAATCGAAAACACCATCCCTTCTGTGGAATTACTCCGCGATACACTAGAGGCTAAGAGCAAAGAGTTCTGGAAGGTGGTGAAGATTGGTCGTACGCACCTCATGGATGCGACGCCACTTACCGTTGGTCAGGAGTTCTCTGGTTATGTAAGCCAATTGAACCACGGACTAAAAGCATTGAAAAACACCTTGGACCACATGAGTGAGATCGCACTAGGCGGTACTGCTGTGGGTACAGGAATTAATACTCCAGAAGGCTATTCAGAGACGGTGGCGAAATACATCGCAGAATTTACTGGTATGCCGTTCCGTACTGCTGAAAACAAGTTTGAAGCCCTTGCCGCCCATGATGCCTTGGTGGAGACACACGGTGCATTGAACCAGTTGGCAGTGAGCTTGAACAAGATTGCAAATGATATTCGTTTGTTGGCTTCAGGTCCGCGTTCAGGAATTGGTGAGTTGATCATTCCAGCGAATGAGCCGGGATCGTCAATCATGCCAGGAAAAGTAAATCCTACTCAGGCAGAGGCCATGACCATGGTATGTGCACAGGTAATGGGTAACCACACTACAGTTACTGTGGCAGGTGCTCAGGGTCACTATGAGCTCAACGTATTCAAGCCAGTGATGGCGTACAACGTATTGCAAAGTGCTGAGCTTATTGGCGATGCTTGTGTGAGCTTTAACAACAACTGTGCAGTGGGTATCGAACCTAATTACAAGGCCATCGAAAACCATTTGAACAACTCGTTAATGCTCGTTACCGCTTTGAACACAAAGATTGGTTACGAGAAGGCAGCGAAGATTGCGAAGACCGCACACGAGAACGGAACTACTTTGAAACAAGAGGCCGTCAACCTAGGCTACCTCACTGCCGAGGAGTTCGATCAGTGGGTGCGTCCAGAAACTATGGTAGGTAAGCTGTAATTTTCTGACCGAAGGGTAGAAAATTTTGATAAAAAAACACCCCCCGCGGGCGCAGCCCGCGGGGGGGGTTTTTAGTGTAAATTTTTTCAGACTCTAGTGTTACGGCATCGGCTGCACCAATACTTGGTCTTTTTCTAAGCGCAATTTGAGCCAATCTTCGAGTTGTTTGTTTCTGCGTGGAAGGAGGGTTGAATCTACTTCCGGTTTCCAGTCTACAAAGGCTACTGCAATCAGTGCACCATCGGAAACACTATCTAGTCCGTACTGCATCGTTCCAATAGAGAAACTCTCGAGATCAGGATAATTGATACGAATTTCTGCACTGAGATTGGCAGGGATAAGTTGGTTTTCAAGCTGGCCGAGCTGACCCTCAAGTGTCGTGATTTTCTCTTGGTAGGAGCGTGCTTCGTCGCGACCTTCCGAATAGAGCTGCACCATTTTGGACATCTCCTCAAGACCCTGAGCCTCTTTTTCATC
>CATAPZ010000026.1:0-1655 GCA_949486955.1 Cryomorphaceae bacterium
AAACTGGTAATAACCTTCATTCCGCGCTCGGCAAGTTTATCTAGAACAGTTTCATCCGTAATAGGCATGTATACACGAATGACCGAAATTCCAGCCTCTTGCATAAGGTCCAAATCTTGGTCGATATACTTCCAACTACGCTCGGTATTTCCAACGTTTACAGGGTGGTAACATATGGCTTTGAAATACTCCGCAGGTTCCTGTTGTTCCTCTACAACTGGGTGTTGTTCACTGCTACAAGCAGCTAGTAAAACCATCGCAAAAAGAGCAGCAAATTTCTTCATTCTAACGTCTTCTTTTTGGTGCGCTAACAGTCTGTAAAAGCGCAGTAGTATCTCCTTCAAAAGTCTTCGTAATCTCTTGACCACCTCTAGACAGTCCTTCGAAAACGCCTTCATCTACCAAATCCCATAAGCCGTATTTAGCTTGTCCATCCAAGGTGATCAACCCAAAATGGTTTTCGGAACCTTCTGAATGATTAGGATCTTTCCATTGTTCGTCAAAAGCTTCAAAATAGAAGCAGCTTATGCCTTCTGCATCGGTCCATTCACGCATGGCATTGTGGTAGATGGCTTGCTTGTATTCGTCAGCTGCAAATGAACCGTTATTCCCATAAAAACCTACGCTAACACTTGACCAGCCCGTTTCACCGATATGAATAGGCTTTTCGGGTGCAATGCCGTGTACGTATGCCTTCACACTTTCGTATTGGCCTTGGGCATAGAATGCGGCACGTTGCATTGCCATTAAAACACGGTCGTGATCAGAAAATCCATTGGCTTCATCCGCTGGACTTTCCCAAAACGCGCTGTTGTAATGCGTGTCATGGAAAGGATAGGTGTGCATACTCACATAATCCACCGCCATGATCAGCTCTTCCAACTCGCGCAAATGATAGGCGTCTTCCCCACCGCCCCATGAGGCAAAATTATCGGAGGAAGTCACCCATAGGTCTGCCGGCAATTTGCCCATACGCTTCAACTCCTGGAGGTAATTCACATACTTCAAAATGACTGAAGGGTGGACAAAATAACTTGCCGCCCAATGCACCATGGCTTCATTTCCCACGGCGATGATCTTCACGATATCAGGGTACTCGTTGGCATAGCGCACTGCCTTTTGAATCTCGCTGGTGTTGTTCTCCTCACTTTCCTTGGTGTGGTCCGGAGCCTCCGAAGTCCAAGCGCCTTGACAATCAATCCAAGCCCCGAGCATAACGTACATTTCAAAGGAAGGATCTTCCTCTTTGAGCGCCTTTATGGCCTTGAGCACATTTGGTGCGTGTGGAAGCTGTAGGTTGTACGTCCGAAGCAATCGAATTCCCATAGCTGACATGATCTTTAAATCTTCTTTCAGCTCTTCGATAGAAGGTTGCTCGTCCCTGTTTTTACCTCGATATCCTCCGTATGAAATTGCTCGGCACTCTGGGTTCCCAAGTATTTCTTTTGCACTCTTACTCATTGCCATAGGCTCATTCGTAGCAGTACAAGAACTCAACATCAGTAAAGCTACTAATGCGCCAAAGCCAAGAATTCTTCTACCTGCTCCTTTCATTCAATCTTATTTCACAACAGATACGGTGATCTGTTTTACGTTGTTCGTTCTACGGAACAATTCAGAAGTCACATCAGCACTCAATGTACTTCCTGCTACTT
>CATAPZ010000027.1:0-6814 GCA_949486955.1 Cryomorphaceae bacterium
TCAAACCAACCAATATGTCTTTTAGAGGAGATAAATTCATGTCACTTGCAGGAGGACCATCTCTTGCAATGTCTACAGCAGAGCTTCAGGCAGAAGCTAAAAAGTTACTTGATGCCGGTATTCACGGTATTTGTTTCAGTGCCTATGACGAGGATCAGGCACCTGGCGATCAACTTACAGAAGCACAGATTCGTCGCAAGTTAGAGATCTTGAAGCCGCACGTAGGATGGGTTCGAACGTTTTCTTGTACGGAGGGAAATGAGATTATTGCTCGAGTAGCTACCGAACTAGGTATTAAAACGTTGGTAGGTGCGTGGCTTGGCGATGATTTAGCAAAAAACGAAGAAGAGATTGCAGGTCTGATTGCACTTTGTGGCGAAGGCGTTGTTGATGTTGCCGCTGTTGGAAATGAAGTATTGTATAGAGAGGATCTAGAATCGGCCCAATTGCTTGATTACATTAATCGTGTGAAAGCCCAGGTAGATGGTGTGCCCGTTGGGTATGTGGATGCGTACTATGAGTTTACCGATTACCCAGCTATTGCCGATGCGTGTGACGTAATTTTGGCCAATTGTTATCCGTATTGGGAAGGTTGTTCGCTAGAGTACTCGCTTATGTATATGAAGCAGATGTATCAAGAAGCAAAGGATGCGGGTCGAGGTGAGAAGCGTGTAATCATCACTGAAACGGGTTGGCCTTCGAGCGGTCAAAGTATAGGTGGTGCTCATGCATCGTTTAACAATAGCCTCAAGTACTTTATCAATTCTATTCGATGGTCGAACGAAAGTGGCATCGAAATGTTCTATTTTTCATCGTTTGATGAAAGTTGGAAAGTTGAAAAAGAAGGTGATGTTGGAGCTGCATGGGGACTTTGGGATAAAAATGAGAAGCTTAAGTTTTAGTCTGTTAGCGGCGATAGTCGTTTTTAGTTCTTGCAGAAAACAGGTCGAGGAACCTAAGGACCGTACGGTCTATGTGATTAGCAGAACCTCTGGACAGCCCTTGTCGAATGTGGAAATGAACCTTAATGGTCAGTTTCACTCATACACCCCTTTAGACGGTATTGCTCAAGAAACAGCTTTGCTTTCGACCGATTCTCTTTACCCAGTAGATCCGGAATTCCAGTATACTTTAATTACAGAAGTGGAGAATGCCACTACGCTAAGCACTACGTATTGGGCGACCAAAGTTGCCACGCAAGAAGATAGTCTAGCTGTAGCCTATTTAAAAGACCTGCAGAACACCGTGGGGCTACTTCCTACGGTTCCGTATGGTACTCTAGTGAGCACTTACGATCAAGCTTTGGCAGCCATTGCATTTATCCTGGCCGGAGAAATGCAGAGCGCAGAACGCATCTTTGATTATTTCGAGTCTATTCGAGAGACGGAATTAGAGAGTGGTCTTGGTGGCTTCTACCAGTTTAGATCTCTGCTAGGTGTGCCTTCTGGAAGGCGCTGGATGGGCGATAATGCTTGGTTGCTCATTGCACTGAAGAACTATCCACAATCGGATAAATATACCGGGCTCATTGCTTCACTTGAATTTTGGCTCATGAGTTTAAACGACGAGACGGATTATGGTCTTTGGGGCGGTTATGAAGCAAATGGAGACACCATACATAAGATCACCGAGGGCAATATCGATGCCTTTGCGGCCCTTGAAGGGTATGGCACTGTTCACGAAAGTATTGTTACACATCTTGAACAAGAGAAGTGGGACGCTGCCGATGGTAATTTTGTTGCTTGGCCAACAAACCCTCCTTACAAGTTTGCCTTGGATTGCAACACCTGGGGCTATTGTGCTTTCCCCAACTTTGACGATGCCGCGCGTGGCTCTGTTTCGCGTTACGAAGTATCGGTGACAAGTACGGAAACAGGTGAAGCTATTGACGGCTACTGTTTTGACGAAGATCAAGATGTCCTCTGGTTTGAAGGAACTGCCCAAGTGGCAGTGATGCATTGGGTAGCTGGAGATAGAGAGAAAGCGAAAGCAGTCCTCGCCGAATTGAAAAAAGGATGGCTCACAGGCCCCGTTGGTGAAGGGTTACCTTATACCGCTAATCAAGGCACTACGTACGGATCAGGAAACCTTTGGGCAACAGCGAATACAGAACCATGCGTGAGCTCTACAGCGTGGTATTTAATGGCATCTTTTAGGCACAATGCACTCTTCTTGGGTAGAAACAAGCCGGTGCCTGCTTCGGACCAGTTCTGGGCAGAATAACCGACGCGGTTATAAAGAATATTCGCCGCATCTTTGCCGCATGGAACACAAAGCGGGTTTTGTAAATATCATAGGCAATCCAAACGTTGGTAAAAGCACTTTGATGAACGCCTTGGTGGGTGAGCGATTGAGCATCATTACACCAAAGGCTCAAACTACCCGTCACCGCATTTTTGGCATTCTCAACGAGCCTGAATACCAGATCGTTTTTTCAGATACTCCGGGCGTCATTCAACCTGCGTACAAGATGCAGGAGCATATGATGAAGTTTGTCTCGGATGCCTTTGAGGATGCGGATGTGTTTCTCTACTTGGTAGAGCCAGGGGATAGAGCCTTGAAAGATCAGGGATTCTTTGAAAAGTTGCTCCGTACGAAAGTCCCGGTTCTCTTGATTATAAATAAGATAGATACCACCGACCAAGAGAAACTCGAAGGGGAAGTGGACTATTGGGGCGAGGCTTTGCCAAATGCGGAAATTATTCCCATTTCGGCATTGAAGGAGGCCAATACCCAGTATCTCTTGGAGCGTCTGATTTCATTGATGCCTACGAGTCCTCCGTATTTTGAAAAAGATGCCCTGACGGATAAAACAGAGCGCTTCTTCGTAAGTGAGATCATTCGGGAACAAATCCTCTTGAACTATAAGAAGGAGATTCCTTACTCGGTAGAGATTGATGTTGAGGACTTCAAGGAATCCGAAGATATTATTAGAATGCGCGCAGTCATTTATGTAGCGCGTGACTCCCAGAAGGGAATCATCATTGGGCACCGCGGCACCATGCTCAAGAGGGTAGGTATAGGTGCAAGAAAACAACTTGAGAAGTTCTTTGCTAAGAAGGTGCATCTTGAGACCTTTGTAAAAGTTAAAAAGAACTGGCGCGACAGTGATTTACATTTAAAGCGCTTCGGTTATAAACAGTAGGTATGAGCAATATCGTTGCCATCGTGGGACGCCCAAATGTGGGTAAAAGCACGTTATTTAATAGACTAATCCAGCGCAGAGATGCTATTGTAGATTCTGTTGCAGGTGTCACTCGTGACCGCCACTACGGGAAAAGCGATTGGAACGGTAAAGAATTTTCAGTGATCGATACCGGCGGGTACATTGAAGGTTCAGAGGATGTTTTCGAAGGAGAGATTCGCCAACAAGTAGAATTGGCCCTTGATGAAGCTTCAGTCATCCTTTTTGTTTTGGACCTACAAGCGGGCCTAACGGAATTTGATAAAATCATTGCTGATCTACTCCGTAAAACGGAAAAGCCTGTAGTGTATGCCGTTAACAAGGTAGATAACAGCATGCTTGAGTTGGAGGCTACGGAATTTTACGGCCTTGGGATTGAAAAATACCATACCATCTCAGCGGTGAACGGCGGAGGAACAGGAGATCTCTTGGATGAACTCACCGAGCACATGGATGAAAATCCTGTGGACGATTTTGAGGATCTTCCAAAGATGGCTATCGTGGGTCGCCCAAATGCTGGAAAATCTTCCATTGTAAATGCGCTTTTTGACGAGGAACGTAACATTGTTACGGACATCGCAGGTACTACGCGTGATACGGTGAATACCCGCTTCAACAAATTCGGTTTTGACTTTATGTTGCTCGATACAGCTGGGCTTCGTAAGAAGGGCAAGGTGCACGAGAACCTAGAGTTCTATTCGAACATGCGTTCTATTCGCGCTATTGAGCATGCGGATGTGTGTATGATGGTGGTGGATGCAACACGCGGTTTTGAATCGCAAGATTTGAGCATTGTATCCTTGGTCGAGAAGAACAAGAAAGGTTTAGTTATCGTAGTAAATAAGTGGGATCTGGTTGCGAAGGAAACCAATACCATGCGGGATGCCGAGGCCTACATTAGGAAGAAACTAGAACCGTTTACGGATTTCCCAATCATATTCACCAGCGCACTTACAAAGCAACGTGTATTGAAGGCTTTTGAAGAAGGTGTCAAGGTATACGATCGTCGAAAGCAACGTATCTCAACGTCGAAATTGAACGACACTATGCTAGAGATTATTCAGAACTATCCACCTCCAGCAGTGAAGGGGAAATATGTGAAGATCAAATTCTGTACGCAGTTGCCTACGCGTACACCGCAGTTTGCGTTCTTTGCGAACCTTCCGCAATACATCAAGGAACCGTACAAGCGCTATCTAGAGAATAGAATGCGCAAGGAATTTGACTTCCACGGTGCGCCGATCGAAATCTTCTTCCGCAAGAAGTAATGCGTTCATTGCTAGCTTTGATGCTCTTGCCCCTTGCCGGCTTTGGACAGCAGGAGCTTCCTGACCCTTTACAAGCGGGTTGGAAAGGCGAAAAAGTATGCGAGGTATTGATTGAAAACGAGAGTGTTCGTACCCTTCGTTGCACCTTTCCGCCGGGAATTGGTCATGAAAAGCACTACCATCCTAAGCACGTTGGCTATACTCTCAAAGGAGGTACTTTCCGTATCACTGACGCCAAAGGAACTCGAGAAGTAACTATCCCAGAGGGCTATACCTTTTATAATGAGGAGGTGCCTTGGCACGAGGTGCTCAACATTGGAAACGATACGGCCGTCTTTCTTATCGTCGAGCCTAAAAATTAAAGCTCATAGCAAATAATGGCGGCTCCTTGACGAAGAATCAAAACGGGCATGCCTGTTGGGCTCAATCTACCCGCCACTGCCGAACTGCCGGTGAAGCTGCCGTAGTTTTCTCCCGTTTTAAGGTTGACCACTTGGACGGCAGATGCGCCCATAATGAGGCCAGTACCGCCAGGGTAGCATAATACGTCCTTTATATCTTCAGCTTCAAATCTTTGAGTGCCGTTTTCACTGCGAACTTCGACCTCTTCTGTGCTCCAGACGACCTTACCGTAACTTTCGAAACATAATCCGCGTACTTCACCCATTGGATCGGTAGAGGTAGCGCTCGAACCGTCCCAGCTTTGGCGCTGTACTTCGCCTTGTGCTCCAACACGTTCGGCATAAGGAATGGCATCGTTTTTAATTGCCCAACGAGCCTTGGAGGTCGTAACACTAGCGGTTTTAATGCGCTCTTCACCACGTCTATTCAATATAAGCGGCTTGGTGGCAGTAGAAGTAACGATGTAGTCTTTGCCGTTTTTCTGGAACAGCTCAGGAGCTGCAACAAGTCGCTCGCTTGCAGCATCCGTTTTCCACCCTTCAATACGCTTTCCTTCGCTAGAGTAGTTGTACAGTTTTGCGCCTGCGGCAACAAGGAAGCGGTAGTTTCTATTGCGGTCGTAATCTAGAACGCTCACCCCAATATCGGTGGCCTCAGGAAGGGTTACTGGGTACTCTTCTACATCGCGTCCTAAGAGGTCAACACAGTGCAATTTGGTGGTCGTCGCGAAGAGCAATTGGAATTTGTTGTTCTTGAAGAGGTCCACTTGGTAAAGTTCTCCTGCTACAGGTTCGCCAAGCGATTTCTTCCAGCTTATCGTTCCATCTGCTGCAATCCAATACAAGGTGTGGTTTTCGTCTTGAACGACTACATCGTTTTTGCCAGATCTGTGATTTTTAACGATCCAAGGGCCGGCCGAGGCGGCACTTTCTAACGCTGTGGACCACAAATAGGTACTCGTTTCTATTTCTTCTTTTTCCACCTCCGTGCTACGGGCATTACCGAAGGCTAGGTCGTTTTTCACTTCGAGATTCCCGTGAATCACAAATTCCTTAGCGCCTTCTTTTTCAGGGAACTTTAGATATTTTATGGCCGATTCCGATTGTGCCGTAAATGCCACGCCAAAGTGTCCCTTCTTGTCGATGCCGTTGGCTAGTGCACGCAGGGATTTCACGTTTTCCCAGGTTGCCTTTGCGGCCAACTCATTCGCATAGACCTCAAGCGTTTGCTCTGAAGCTGCAACCAGTAGCCAATCATTATAAATCATCCACGAAGGTGTGCCAAGGTTTTTGTACCACCACCCAAACAGTGCACTAAAGAGGAAGCGATCCCCTTCTTTTAATGTACCACGCGGGTGACCTTGAAAGAGTGAATTCCCGGGGCTCAAATTCCCCAGTTGCTCACTTACGGCATCTGGATCTGTGAGCTTAGCTGCAACCACCTTTTCTTGGCCGTAGCCCACATTGACAAAGCTGCCTTCAAACCAACTTGCGGCGGTTAGCGGCTCAATCTTGAGTGGATGCAGCAGGGCAATTGCTTGTCTCAATCGCTGTTTCTTGCCTCTATACCTGTTATATTCACGAAGCCACTCTACCGTATTTCCTACGTTCATCTTAACTGCATGAGATGCTGATGCGGCTATAATTTCACTTACTGAGGTATTAGAAGGTGAGGCGTCGAATGTGCTGAAAAAGGTGTTTGTCGAATCCGGGTTGATGCTCACGGAAGTAAGTAATACACGTCCCTTGCCAAAATCGATATCTATTTCCGACCAGGCTGCCAGATGCTCGGTCCAATTCCAATCTTCACCCGCAAACCAACTTCCTACCGAAGGAAGCTCTTCGTGCTGCACAAAAAGATTCAATGCATCCGAGCTGTTCGCGTTGTTCCAAAGTTTCTCAAAGCCTGCATTGTCGATGATGTTGTATCCGCTGCCCATCTGATTCATCGCAGCTTGCAA
>CATAPZ010000028.1:0-8570 GCA_949486955.1 Cryomorphaceae bacterium
GCACAGCGCCTCCTGAAGAAAGGAGAGGTCAAGAGCGTTAAACTCGGAGGAAAAGTCATTATTCCCACGAAGCCGCTGCGCGAAAAATTCGCATAAATCGCACATAAACTATCGGGTCTAGGTGTGAAAACCCTAAATTCGAGATATGCGTTTTCTAACCCTTCGAGTACGTACCTTCTTGTTCATGATATTGAACCTACTGTTGGCATTTCTGCTAACAGGGGCATTCAGCTTATATCACTTTCAGGAAGAAACCACGGATTACCACCAACAGCGATTGGAGCGCAAAGAACGCGCGATAATTAGCCATATTGAATACGTCATCTCTGGTCAAGACAGTGTGCCGAGAACTTACGATGAGTGGTCTGAGCTGTTTGACGAGCGATTGAATGAAATTGGTTCCGTTCACAAATTAGATTTAGCCATCTATCACCCTAAGGGCGAGCGCATCGCCGCCTCGGTGAATGCAGCGGAAAACCAAGGCGTCTTGCCCGAGCGCCTTAACGAATTTCCTAAGGGGGGGCGTAGAGTTCCTTTGGGACGTAAGGTTGATGATTCCGGTGATTTGTTAATCAGCACGAGCGAAATACTTGATGCCAACAAAGAGGTAGACCTTATCGTAAAAACACTATACCGCGTAGACAACAGCGCTATACCAGAGAGCGAGATTGAGTACCTGAAGCAGTTGGTCTATGTATACCTGTTCTTGTTGCTGTTAGGCATTGTATTGGCCTTTGTATTGTCTAATTACATCAGCCAGAACATGCGCAGGGTTATTGAACAACTAAAGAAGGTTCGGCTGAACAAATCCAACGAGAAATTAGACTGGCGCTTTAACGACGAAATAGGCGAGTTGATACAACAGTACAACGACATGGTCGAACAGCTTGAACGCACGGCTGTGGAGCTTGCTACTAGTGAGCGTGAAAGCGCTTGGAAAGAGATGGCACAGCAGGTTGCCCATGAGATTAAGAACCCGCTCACGCCAATGCGCTTGACCTTACAGATGATCGAGCGTGAAAAAGACATCAAAGAGGTACGCGAGATGGCAACCAATCTTTTGGAAGAGGTAGAGAATTTGACCCACATTGCCGAGGCTTTTTCGAGGTTCGCTCAAATGCCAGGACTTCAGTTGGAGCGTTTCGATGTTTCATACCAGACCAATAGAGCTGTGGGTTTGTACGCAGATCGCGGAGTACGATTTATTTCTTCGGGACCTGTTTATGCAAAGGTTGATAAGGAACAGTGGTCGCGTATCATGCACAATCTGGTTAAAAACGCCATTCAAAGCGTTCCAGAAACCCGCGAGGCCGAAATACTCATTTTGGTAAGCAAGCAAGAAACGACAGCAACTATTCGTGTTCGTGATAACGGTGAAGGTATTCCAGAGCCGATGCAGGAGCGCGTGTTTGAACCAAACTTTACCACCAAAAGCTCCGGGATGGGACTCGGGCTAGCGATGGTGAAGAACCTTATCGAAAACTTTGGGGGGAACATCAGGTTTGAAACTTCTCCTGAGGGCACAGAATTTATCATCGAATTACCTATCACTAAAGAATAATATGGACCAATTTCAACACCTTCTTGTCGAGAAAAATGACGGCATTGCATTATTAGTATTGAACCGTCCTAAGCAGTTGAACGCTCTGAACAAGGCGTTGCTAAGCGAACTAAATAGCGCCTTTGAGTTGCTTCGTAAGGACCCCGAAACCAAGGTTGTTATCTTGACCGGATCTGGCGAGAAAGCATTTGTTGCTGGAGCAGATATCAAGGAGTTTGCTTCATTCAATGCTGAACAAGGAACTGAGCTCGCAAAAACGGGGCACATGACGGTGTTTAATCTAATCGAGGAGTTTCCGAAACCGGTGATCGCAGCAGTGAATGGATTTGCGCTAGGAGGCGGATTAGAATTGGCCATGTCTGCACATATACGTATTGCATCTGAAAACGCGCGTATGGGTCTTCCAGAGACTTCTCTGGGGCTAATTCCAGGTTATGGAGGTACGCAACGTCTTCCGCAGCTTATTGGCAAGGGAAGGGCATTAGAAATGATTTTTAGTGCAAAAATGATAGACGCTCCTACCGCCTTGAGTTACGGTTTGGTCAATCAAGTGGTTCCTCAGCCAGGTCTACTCGAGGCAGCACAAACTATGGCGAAGTCATTCATGAAAAACAGTATTGTAGCCATGGGCTACGCTATTGAGTCTGTAAATGCTGGACTCCTGGAAGGTTCTGTCGGCTACGATGTGGAAGTCCAGGCCTTTGGCGATTGTTTTGAAACGGAAGACTTCAAGGAAGGAACTGCTGCATTTATTGAAAAGCGAAAACCAGATTTTCCAGGAGCCTAATGTCAAAATTCTTCTTGGAAGTTCCTCAGAAGCAACGAGTAGATGTTTTAGGAACGCTTAATGAATCGACCACGGATGTTTGGATAGCATTGCACGGCTACGGCCAGCTCGTTGAGTATTTCCAACGGCACTTTAGAAGCATGGTTACACCTACTCGAGCCTTTGTATTCCCGCAAGGTGCACATAAATTTTACCTGCAAGGAACCGAAGGTCGTGTGGGTGCCTCGTGGATGACTAAGGAGGACAGACTTACTGATATTGAAAATCAACGCTTGTACCTAAACGAGGCGTGTCGATGGATCTTGTCCGAAGCTCCCAGTACGCGATTACATATGGTCGGGTTCAGCCAAGGGGTAGCAACTGGTATGCGCTTTTTGGGACACTCAGAGGTGCCATTTCAAAGCTTATTGGCCTGGGCGGGTAGTTGGCCGCCTGATCTAGGGGATAGTAGCCAAGAGGCGCTTAGGACAATGTATATGAGTGCCTGGTTTGGCACACAAGACCCGTTTGTTGACGAAGAAAAGAAGCAGGAGCGATGTGCGCTGTATGCAGATAAATTTAACCTGCAGCCTGAGGTCAACACTTACGAAGGTGCACATAGCTTTGATTCCAATATCTTAGCGAGCGAAATAGCTCGAATAGAACTAGTAACACTCGAACAATGACACACGAAATACACCCTTTGATTACCAACGACGCGACGCTCTTTGGTATTCTTGCTGCGATGCTTGGCGGGATCTTTTTAACCTCAAAAAGTGAGCGTCCATTCTGGAAGAAGTTTTACAAGTATATTCCTGCCCTTCTACTGTGTTATTTCCTGCCCTCACTGCTTACTACATTTGAAATCATTGATCCTAAGCAAAGCCGATTGTATTTCATGGCTTCGCGTTATTTACTGCCCGCTGCCCTCATTCTATTGACCCTGAGCATTGATTTTGGTGAGGTGAAAAAACTAGGACCAAAAGCATTGATCATGTTCTTTACGGGAACCGTAGGTGTAATTATCGGAGGGCCAATTTCGATCCTACTGTTTAGCGTTATTGCTCCGGACATTGTAGGAGCAAATCCCGAGGAGATCTGGCGCGGTATGACCACTGTGGCAGGATCGTGGATTGGCGGAGGAGCTAATCAGGCGGCCATGAAGGAAGTCTTTGAAGTAAGCGAAGGCATTTTTTCAGCAATGGTGACTGTAGATGTTTTAGTCGCTGAACTCTGGATGGCGTTCTTACTTATAGGGGTGGCCAAAGCGAAAAACATTGACGCCCGTTTTGGCGCAGACGCATCTTCGGTGCTGACGCTCCAAGAAAAGATGGAGGCGTATACCGCAAGCATTTCTAAAATTCCAACATTTAACGACCTCATATACATTTTGGCCATCGCGTTTGGGGCCACAGGCTTAGCACACGGCCTAAGCGACATTATTGCGCCATTTATAAGTGAAAATTACCCGGTCTTGGCAAAATTCAGCTTGACATCAGGCTTCTTTTGGTTGGTGGTTATAGCCACCACAATAGGCATCGCGCTAAGCTTTACCAAAGCAAGAAACCTTGAAGGCGCGGGAGCCTCGAAGGTAGGCTCTGTTTTCATCTACATCCTTGTAGCGACCATAGGAATGAGCATGAACGTCATGGAGGTATTTGAAAATCCAGGCCTCTTTGCAGTTGGCTTAGTTTGGATGATTATTCACGTTGGATTGATGTTCCTAGTTGCTAAAATTATTAAGGCGCCGTATTTCTTCCTTGCGGTGGGTTCTAAGGCCAATATTGGAGGTGCGGCTAGTGCTCCAGTGGTAGCTGCAGCCTTCCACCCAGCACTGGCGCCGGTAGGCGTACTTCTCGCTGTTTTAGGGTATGCGTTAGGCACCTATGGCGCATATATCTGTGGACTCTTAATGCAAGGCGCGGCAGGTGTCTACTAGTGAGGTAGATATCAGAAACGGGAAGGCCTTTCCCGAGCCGTTTCGGTTTTATCTGTTGATTGGCGTTATCTGTGTAGCTACCGTTGTGTCAGGTGAATACCAGGGATTCGGATTTTTGTTGGTGCCCTTATTGGGCATCACAGCTCGCAGGGGCACGCAGTTTACAACGAAAGGATACCGCAGGTATTTCTCTGTCTTCGGGCTAAAATTTGGCACTTGGGAGGCTGTAAATGACGGCGAACAGATGGTTTTAATAGGCCTAAACATGAGTAGTCAATACGGCTCTTACGGCGGTATGTTGGCCACGAAAGAAGAAAAGGTGTGGACGCTGTATATTGTAGACGCAAAGCACAGAAACAAGCGCGACATTGGTGTTGCAGTAGATAAAGTATACTTAAATCAAAAGGCGGCAGAAGTGGCTGAGATCACAGCCTTAGAATTGGTTCCCTTCTCTCCGGCTATCTCGCAACAAACCCGCAACAGAAAAAGACATTAAAATGAAAAAACTCACCCTTTTCCTTTTCATCTTTTTTGGTCCTACAGGCTTTTCACAAGAAGCCCCACAGGATGCAAAAGAGGTGATTAAGGCTATCTATACAGAAGCGTTGGGCCAACAGCAAGGCTACCAATGGCTTCACCACATCTGTACCGAAATAGGTCCACGCCCGAGTGGGTCAGAAGCTTCGAACCAGGCGGCTCGTTATACGATGCAAATGATGCTTGATGCCGGCGCAGATACAACTTGGCTACAGCCTGTGGAAGTTCCTAAGTGGCACCGTGGCGATGAATGGTCGAAAGCGTATGCCGGTGGAGAACTAATTTCTCTGCCCACGACTGCATTAGGCGGATCTGTGCCTACTCCTGCGGAAGGTGTAAAAGCACAAGTGGTTGAGGTAGGTTCTTTCGAAGAGCTCGAAGCATTGGGAGAAGAAGGAATTAAGGGCAAAATAGTCTTCTACAACACCTACATGGACCACAGTTTGATTAGCACGTTTAACGCCTATGGCGGTGCAGTAAAGTACCGTTGGGCGGGTGCTATGGAAGCAGGAAAGTACGGCGCCGTTGCGACGGTCATGCGCTCTGTGACCTTACTTCGTGACGATTTACCACACACTGGCGCGATGAGTTATGGAGATAGTGAGGTTAAGGTGCCTTGTGCAGCCATTTCTTGGCAAGGGGCAGATAGGCTGAGCGCGATGTTGGAAGGTGGTAAGGTCGAATTAGAATTGTATTTGGATTGTGGTGTTCAAGGCACGGCAACTAATTATAATATGATTGCCGATTTCAAAGGGAGCGAAAAGCCCGAAGAGATCATGCTTGTTGGCGGCCACATAGACTCTTGGGATTTGGGTCAAGGCGCACAAGACGACGGCGCCGGTTGTGCGCATGCCATGCAGGTACCGAGTCTTATGCGTAAGGCGGGTTACCAGAACAAGAGAACGGTTCGTGTTGTCCTGTGGGCGAACGAGGAATTTGGATTAGACGGCGCGAAGGAATATGCACGTTGGGCCAAGGAAAATGGAGTACATCATTGGGTTGCCATGGAAAGCGACGGCGGCGGCGATGTTCCTAGAGGCTTTGGTATCGGCGCAGACGATAATCGTATTGAGCAGGTAAGAACATTTAAGAGCTTGCTGAGCCCTTATGGTCTTCATGTCTTTGCAAAAGGCGGCGGCGGAGCAGATTTAAGCCCACTTCGAGGTTACGACAACTTCTTTATCGGATACCGTCCTGAGAGCCAGCGATACTTTGATTTTCACCATAGTGCTCGAGACAACATAGACGCCATTCATCCGCGTAGTTTGGAGATGGGTGCAGCTTCGATGAGCGCACTTTATTATTTGCTAGACAACCTAGACTAATTTATTTTAAAATTCTGTGAATCAAATATTTAAAAAAGAAGCATGGTCGGTTTTGGCAGATTCCGCCAAGAATTTTGGTTTTGTCGCTACCGCTCAGGATACGGACAACTATGCACGGCTGTGGTCAAGGGACAGCGCTATTGCTTCTTTAGCGGTATTGTCGCACGGAAAAGAAGAGCTTTACCCAGCGGTTAAGAGCAGTGTCCTTAATTTATTGGAAGCGGTGGGCGAAGGTGGCGTGTTTCCGTCGAACGCCAGCTTTGATAATGACGAAAAACGTACAGGACAAAGCTATGGTGGGCCTGTAGGGCGAACAGACAGTCCTTTTTGGTGGGCTGTAACAGCGCTATCTTATATGGAGGCTGTACAAGATTTAAGCATTAAAGCTGTTGTTGCAGAGGCCATAGAAGAGATCGAGCGTAGAGCACAAGCTTGGGAGTTCAATAACAAGCATTTAATGTATTCACCGGCCAGTAGTAACTGGGCAGATGAGTATCCCGTTGAAGGATATATTCTGCTTAATAATGTATTGAGATACTGGATGTTAAAAAAAGCATCTAGGTTACTTTCATCTGAGAAATATGCAAACAAGGCCCAGAAGATCTCGGGTGCGGTCAAGTACCACTTCTTTGGTGAGCCTGCTCAAACGGAGCTTTTATTTACCCCTGCTCAGTTGACGAAGGTGGATTCTATGGAAGGTGGTGAACGTATTTTGATGAGCTTCACTCCAGGTTCTGCACTGAATCACATAGACACATTGGGATGGAGTATTTCTATGCTTCTAGGGATCACAAGTGAATCGACAACTAAAAAGATGGTCGAGCGATTGCGTGAAGAAATAGGCGGCTCATTGGCGCCTGCACACTGGCCCATTATTGATGAATACCACGGGTTATGGGGTGCTATTGCCTCAAATTATGCATATGGTTTCAAAAACCATCCAGGTCATTTCCATAACGGCGGTGTTTGGGGGTTTACTCAGGGCTTTATGGCGGCTGCGATGAATACCTTGGTTGGCGTGGACCATGCCTATATGGTTACCTATGAGCGTATGCTACAAGGATCTATGGCGGATCATCCTTTTGCGGAATATTACTCCTATCCGGATTTGAAGCCTGGCGGCGTAAAGAACTTGTGCTTTTCTGCCGGGTCTTATTTGATTGCCGCCGCGGCAGCGGATCAAGGTGAAGCGTTCACTGCGATTTTTGAACGAAGGTTGCAGATGCTGATGGCCAAGGCGGAGAAGATTGCTGAGGAATTGGCTCGGGAGGTGGTTCAAAAATCGCCGGCTAAGGTCTATCGAGTGAGTGGCGAGAGCGGCTGTGGCAAGACCACTTTGGCGAAGGCTATTGTGAAAGAATTTGAGGCACAAGGGAAGAAGGCTATGTTGATATCACAGGACGAGTATTTTCATTTGCCGCCGCGGCAGAACCACAATAAACGGGTGGAGGACTTTGAGTGGATCGGGCTCGGCGAGGTCGACTGGAAGATGTTGAATGGGGTCATTGATCAGGTTTTGAATCCTGCAGTTGCTGCTGTGGAGGTGCCGGAGATGAATTGGGAATTGGACACGAAAGAGTGGAAGACGATGGAGGTTGATCAGGTCGAAGTCGTAGTTATAGAAGGCACATATGTGCTTGGTGACAAGCGCGATGGTGAGGTTGGGATATTTTTTGAGCACACCTATGTGGACACCAAGGAAAATAGATTGGCGCGTAACCGAGAGGTTGTGGACGATTTTATTCAGCGCGTTTTAGAAAGAGAACATGGGATCATCAGCGCCTTGCGGAATGACGCGGATCTTGTGGTAAACAAAGATTACACACTAACAACACGATAAATGATGAAAAAGGTAACATTAATTTTCATTGGGTTGGCTTTTGCGGCTTGTACAGGACCGCAAGAGGTGGTTTCCAGCCCAGATGGTAACGTTCAAGTGATCGTAGGCCTAACTCCCAAGGGATCTATTCAATATGCAGTAGACTTTAATGGTAAAGAGGTCATTGGGTCGTCGACTCTAGGGTTCGATTTTGTAGAGGCAGAGGATCTTTTGGACGGATTTGAATTGGCCACAGTAGATGTAAAAGAAGTAAGCGATGCTTACACGATGCAGTGGGGGCCAAATACCGAGCCTTCGTACACGCATACGGAGGCGACGTTCAACTTTACGCATGTCCCAACAGGTAGAACTTTAGGCGTAGTATTCCGTGCGGCAAATGATGGTTTTGCTTTCCGTTATTTGATTCCTCAACAGGAAGAAGGACAGCTGGTTGTGAAGGCTGAGAAGTCTGAATTCAACTTGTCTGAAGACGCGCTGGCGCATTGGATTCCGGGCGACTGGGAGATCTATGAGCACCCGTATAATCACACTAAAGTGAGCGAGATTGATG
This sequence comes from Cryomorphaceae bacterium, assembly GCA_949486955.1. Taxonomy (GTDB): domain Bacteria; phylum Bacteroidota; class Bacteroidia; order Flavobacteriales; family Schleiferiaceae; genus UBA10364. The sequence goes on from CATAPZ010000028.1 coordinate 8,519, forward strand.
CCTTGAGCAAGGCCAACCACCCGAATTTGGCAGCAACGGTTATTGTGGAAAA
>CATAPZ010000029.1:0-2260 GCA_949486955.1 Cryomorphaceae bacterium
GATGAATTCCTTGAACCAGAATTTCAAGGCATACTTGAGTTCTTCTTCATCCTCATAAACGAAAGTGCTCAAATCGTATTTGGGACGTACGCTATTACCTAGCTCGTTTACCTCTTTCTCGAGCTGCTTTAACTGATAGTACTGATGAAAGATGAATTGGGTTTCGCTTAATACACCGTAGTTAGGTTCGGAGCCATTGAGTTCCTTGATTTTGAACTTTGCACTCTGCTCTTGAAGAAACAGGGCAGTTCGCTGTTTTACTTCTTCAGTTTGTGCCAAAAGCATGAACGGCATAAAGGCTACGAGGAATGCTGTCTTTTTCATAATTGTAAATCTGCTATCACAAAGTTAGAACCTGCAACGATAATTAAGTCATCTACTTCTGCCGCAATTTTAGCAGCCTCTAAAGCGCTGTTCACGTTATCGTATTGTGCTCCATTAAGCTCAAATTTCGAGCCAATGTCACTTAAGGCCTCAGCCGATAATGTGCGGTTATTCGATGTTGCGGTCCAATAATAGCTTGCTTCTTTGGGCAGTAGCTGCAGCACCGTACCCATGTCTTTGTCGGCTGCGGCGCCCAAAACCCAATGCTGGCGACCGCGACACTCCTCCGCCGCTTGCTTCACAAGAAAAGAGAATGCAGCACTGTTGTGTCCAGTATCAACCACAACTCGAGGCGACTCACAGATTGGGGTCCAACGTCCGAAGAATCCCGTGTTTTCTCGAACTCTAGTGAACCCTAAACTCCATAAACTCTGACTTTCAGGGAATAATAGATCAAATACAGCTGCAGCGCCATTGATGTTGTGTTTCTGATAGCTTCCCTTTAAATCGGAGGGTAAATCATAAGAATTAGCCCAAAACAGAGGAGCACCTTTTGCACTCGATGCATCAATAAAGACATTCTTGGTCTCTGCATCTTTTTCTACAACAACTACAGGAATACCTGGCTTTATAATTCCTGCTTTCTCATTCGCTATGGTTCGGCGATCATCGCCTAAAAATTGTTGATGATCGAGTCCGATATTCGTGATTAGGCATATTTCTGGAGAACAAATGTTGGTAGCGTCTAATCGACCGCCCATTCCTGTTTCTAGAATGATCCAGTCTACTTGTTGGTCCTCGAACCAGCTCATTGCCAACATCATAGTGAGTTCAAAGAAGCTGTTGCCGCGTTCTTCGAAGGCATTCACGTGTTGGGTCACCCAGTTGGCAACAAATTCCTTAGAAATCATTTCAGAACCAATCTTTGCACGCTCTCTAAAGTCGAAAAGGTGTGGGGAAGAGAATACGCCCACGCGTAAACCCATTTCCTTCATTCCCGAGGCGAGAAGATGCGTGGAGGAACCTTTGCCGTTGGTTCCGGCAATGTGTATAGTTGGGATAGAATTCCCAGGATATTCGAGATATTCCCACAATTCTTGCGGTCCTTCTAATCCAATCTTATAATTCTTGCTGCCGCCGTCGCGTTGAAAATTTGGCACGGCACCATAGAGCCACTGTACAGCTTCAGTATAGGTCATTACTGCAATTCGAATCGGTAAACGATATAACCTACTTGTAATCCCGCACCAGATTTTGGTGTCCACGTTGTTTTACGAGCAGCACGTTCGGCGCGATCTACCAAACATGTACTTGTCCCAAAGTTTGAGGAAGGTCCATTTGGAATGTTCACGCCTCCGGCGGTTTCTACCACTTTTCCATTCGCATCCACACGAATTTTAACTACGACAACGCCTTCTTTATTACAGTCGTTAATAGGTTTTGGTTGGTTACGTGGATCCCGACCAGCGAGGTAGTAATCACCGCTATTACCAATCCCTCCATTTCCAGTTCTATTAGGGCTTAGAGGGTCTCCATTCGGGTCACCTTGGTCGCCACCGCCTTGTGTTTCACCCTCGCCGCTGCCACTGCCTTTATTGTTGGTATTGAACATGCGATTCAAACGATCGGCCTTACGTTGGCGCTCTAATTCCTCTTCCGTTGGCTGAGGGTCCGGTTCAGGCTCCGGATCTGGCTGTGGGGTTTCTTTAGGCGTTTCTTTAGGTTGCTCTTTTACGGGCTCCTTCGGCGTTTCTTTTTTTGGTTCCTCTTTCGGTTCCTCGATAACAGGCGCATCTTCTACATCTTGTGTGACCACTTCTTCTTGAACCGGTGGCGTCTCCTCGACTGGAGTTTCCGGTGCGGGTGGTGGCGGAGTAACAGGGGCAGCTTGTGTGTTGTCTCCAAATCCGTCATCGCTGAATCCAAAATTGATTGC
>CATAPZ010000030.1:0-2540 GCA_949486955.1 Cryomorphaceae bacterium
AATGCGCGAGGACATGAACAGCGCTATTGAAATCCTCAAAGAAGAGTTAAATCTCGACTTCATTCTTCTCTATGAAGAGGGCGGTCAAATCATTTATGCCAATGATGAATTTGACATTACTGAGCGTATGGTGAACATGTTGAATGAAAATCGTGAAAACCCTATGGAGGAAGAAGCGACGGAAGCTGCACTAGAAGCGACCGATTCTACCTCTGCAGAATAACCGAAAAGTCCAGCACAAAAAAGGTCCGGGCGCGAATGCGCCCGGACCTTTTTTGTAATGGAATTTTCGCTTATTCTGCCGCTGCAGAATCAGTCGTCTCTGAAGCAGCTTCCGTCGCTTCTTCTTCTGTAGGGTTTTCACGGTTTTCATTCAACATGGTTACCATGCGTTCCGTAATGTCATACTCATCGTTTGCATAAATGATTTGACCGCCCTCTTCATAGAGAAGAATGAAGTCGAGATTTAACTCTTCTTTGAGGATTTCAATAGCGCTGTTCATGTCCTCGCGCATTATTACGGTAAGATCATTTTGGCGCTGCATCATTTGACCCTGAGCTGCTTGCTCTACTTGAAGATAGTTTTGCTGAACGCGACGAAGATCGGCTTCATTAGCCTCACGCTGACGTGCTGTCATTTTCGGCGCTTCTTGCTGGTAGAGTTCAATGTTCGTTTGCAACTCTTGCTGACGACGTTGCAATTCAACAACAATTTTTTCCTCTTCTGCTTGCAGTTCACCTACCAATTCCTGGAAATAGTTGTACTGGCTCTGTAAAGAGTCAATACGAACATAGGCCAGACGGATTCCTTTCTCTGTGTTTTCTACTGCTGCCGGTTGCTGCTGACAACTTGCAAGCATACTTAGGCCGATAGCGGCCAAAAAGAACTTTTTCATGTTAAAAATCTAGGTTGTTCAATACGTTTTCATCGACGAGTTTTGGGACAGTCACCTTAAGGTGAGGTGTGCGCTCCATTTCTCGCTCAATTGCGAATATAGCTTCTTTATTTCTTGCCCACGACCTCCGTGCAATTCCATTATTTACGTCGTAGAGCAACATGTTTTCTAATTTCTGTTCTGCAGCATCACTGCCGTCGAGCAACATCCCAAATCCGCCATTCATCACTTCACCCCAACCGACGCCACCGCCGTTGTGGATGCTTACCCAAGTTGCACCTCTGAAGCTGTCCCCGATCACGTTTTGAATGGCCATGTCCGCGGTAAAGCTCGATCCGTCGTATATGTTGGACGTTTCACGGTAGGGACTGTCGGTTCCACTCACATCGTGGTGATCGCGACCCAAAACAACGGGACCTATTTCTCCAGCAGCAATGGCCTTGTTAAAGGCGCGGGCAATTTCGATACGTCCTTCGCTATCTGCGTACAAGATGCGTGCTTGTGATCCTACTACTAGTTTATTGGCCTTAGCGCCTTTAATCCAACGGATGTTATCGTCCATTTGTTGGCGAATTTCAGCAGGTGCTTTTGCCATGAGTTGTGTCAAGACTTGCTCAGCGATTAAATCGGTTCGATCCAAATCTTCACTTTTTCCAGTAGCACAAACCCAACGGAACGGCCCAAATCCATAGTCGAAACACATCGGCCCCATAATGTCCTGTACGTACGAAGGGTAACGGAATAATTCACCTTCTTCGTCCATTATCTCGGCACCTGCGCGCGAGCTTTCGAGTAAAAATGCATTCCCGTAATCGAAGAAATACATCCCTTTTTCAACCAACGCGTTTACCGCTTTCACATGACGTTTCAATGTTTCCTGAATGCGCTGCTTAAACGTAGTAGGATCTTCAGCCATCATGGCATTAGCTTCTTCATAGCTCATGCCTTGAGGGTAATAGCCCCCCGCCCAAGGGTTGTGTAAAGACGTTTGATCTGAGCCTAAGTCCACGTGGACATCACGTGCTACCATACGCTCCCACAAGTCGACGATATTTCCCAGATAAGCGATGCTTCGTGCGCGCTTGGCTGATTGAAATTCCAAGGCCATATCTATGGCTTCGTCTGCGCTGGTGGTGATTTCGTCCACCCAGCCTTGTTCGTGGCGTTTGTATGCTGCCTTTGCATTAATTTCTGCCGTTATACTCACTACACCGGCGATATTCCCTGCCTTTGGTTGTGCACCCGACATGCCACCTAAACCCGCTGTGACAAAAAGTTTGCCTTCGGGTCCGCCAGTGGATTTCATGCGTGCAGCATTCAATACTGTGATGGTCGTTCCGTGCACGATTCCTTGTGGACCTATGTACATATAAGAGCCTGCAGTCATCTGTCCATATTGCGTAACGCCCAACGCATTGAATTTTTCCCAATGATCGGGTTGGCTGTAGTTGGGAATCATCATTCCGTTCGTAACTACCACGCGTGGCGCATCTTTTGATGATGGAAATAAGCCCATGGGATGTCCTCTGTACATGTGCAGGGTCTGCTGCTCAGTCATTTCGCTGAGGTATTTCATGGTCAGTACATACTGGGCCCAATTCTGAAATACGCCTCCGTTTCCTCCATAGGTGATGAGTTCCTCAG
>CATAPZ010000031.1:0-4537 GCA_949486955.1 Cryomorphaceae bacterium
ACCCAACACGTGGATTGTTTAACGTTGAGTTTGCCACTGAGCAATCGAAAGACGTTGAAATCTCCATCGTGAACATGGTCGGTCAGGTGATTTCTACAGATGTTGTAGAAGTGAACGGCGTATACAACAACCAGTTCGACCTCAGTAATGAGTCGGCGGGTGTATACTTCATCACATTTACAACGGATGAAGGAACGCTAACAGAGCGCATTACTGTCGAGTAATCTCGAAAGTTTGATATAATTTGAACCCCGGCCATTGGCCGGGGTTTTTTAATTATGGAATACAGCAAAGGAGATAAAGTACGTTTTAAAGATGCGGCAGGATCTGCAGTAGTCACTAGGGTAGAAGGTGCCATCGTATATGTGGAGGATTCGTTTGGATTTGAGCATGGTTACGAGGTTCATGAATTGTTACCGTATCAAACCATGGAAGTAGGCTATATTCCAGTTAAAGATGAGAAGCGGCGTATAGTACAGCCTTCCGCTCAACAAGTGGATCGATTAATTATTGATCTGCACAGTCACGAGTTAATAGAGAGTACATCCGGCTGGACGAAGTATGAAATTCTGAACCATCAGTTGGACAAGGCACGTCAAACCGTAAATGAGGCGAAAAGAAGAAAGGTGGCCAAGGTTCTTATCATTCACGGTAAGGGCTCGGGTAGACTCAAGGACGAGGTTCACCATATGTTATCTAGAATGGTTGGATTGGATTATTACTTCGCAGATTTTGCAGATGGAGGATATGGTGCCACTGAGGTGCAGATTTTAGTTTCCAAGCACTAACTTTGCGGTCCGATCTTTGAAATTATTGGTGAATTGTATTTTCCGTGCCTTATCGCTTCTATTAGAAGAGGAAAGTCTGGACAGTATAGGATAGCGTGCTTCCTAACGGGAAGGCCTTGCTAGCGCAAGGACAGCTAGTGCAACAGAGAGTAGACCGCCTTCGGGTAAGGGTGAAAGGGTGGAGTAAGAGCCCACCGCACTTCAGGTGACTGAAGTGGCTTGGTAAACCTCACGCGCTGAAATGTCATGTATATCGTGTTCCATTGGACTCGGCGATCCGTCGGGAGCTTGCTGCACGAGGGGTAGGCAGATAGATCCTAATCGTGAGATTAGGGCTAGATAAATGATAAGGGCCCGTAAGGGTACAGAATCCGGCTTACAGCGGAAGGTGTTCACCAGTAATTTTGAAGATCTTTAAAACAAAGAACCTTTTGGCAAAAAGAAGATTTACAATGACCCCTAAATTCTTGCAAGGATACTTGCAAGTGTTTCGCGACAAAGGGTTGAAAGAAGGTATTAAAGCCGTGGGTCTACCTGTAGCAATAGGTATGTTCATGTTCTTTCTAATCAAGGGTGTGGTGCTCTACATTCTTCTACCGTACTTGATTGCAAAAGGTGTATTCAATGGATAAACTCCTTTTAGCTACATTGCAGTAGTGAAGGAGATTTTCCAAAATAATCGATTCCGTTTTTTAGCGTTCGTCCTACTTCTAGGAAACGCATTCCTGTTACCTATCACCGCAGACGAGGCGTATTATTTCAGTTGGTCTCGAGATCTGTCTTTGGGCTACTACGACCACCCGCCCCTGGTCGCCTGGATGATGAGTGCGGTTTCATCAGAATATTTACGTACGCCATTTTTGTTGCTGGTCTTAGCATTTGTTTTTCTTGGCAAGGAACGTTCTATAGGCAAGTTCATCTTTATTCCAGGAGTTCACTTATTCTTAGGAGGCGCATTACCAGATACGCTAATGATAATTGCTGGTTTTATGGTGCTGCATTCGTTTAGGAGGTGGGCCAATTCTAGAAATATAGTAAATGCCATAATTTTAGGTGTGTGCATAGCAGCCTTGGGTTATTCCAAGTTCCATGGAATCTTATTGATCTTCTCACTGGCTGTGGGCTATTGGCACCTTCGAAAAGAATGGACCCTATACCTTGCTATCGCTATCGCGTTTATTCTTTTGATGCCATACTTGTGGTGGCAAATGGAAATGGACTGGGTGACCTTCAGGTATCATTTTAGCGGAAGGTTTGGTTCGTCCAGTTTCTCTTCATTACTTGAGTATCTGGCGTTTGGAGCCCTGCTGTGGTGGCCCTTGATATTGTTCTTTAGACCATTGCCGGTTTGGGGTAAAGCGCTCATAATAAGCGCCATATTACTCTTTGGTTGGGGGGCTTATAACGGCAGTGCCGAGGTACACTGGCTGCTCATTTTTATGTGGATAATTCCAGCCCTTGAGCTGCCAGATTCGAAGCGTACAAGAAATGTTGCCTATCTAATTACGATACTTCATGCCTTGGTATGGGTTTCTGCAGTTCGAGACCGGTTGTCTTTGAACGAGCATTTTAGGGACGACGTTCGCGAAATTTACTCGAAGGAAAATGTAGTATTCCTTGATGCCTATCAGGATGCAGCCATCTATGAATTGGCCACAGGAAAAGAGAGCTACAGTCTATCACATCCTGGTATTCGAAAGAGCCAATACAACCTTCAATCTTTTCCATATGATGGGGAAGAGGTCGTAGTTTACAACAGGATAGGTATGGGCGAGCTATACTTTGAAGGTCCGTTCTACTCTGTGCGAGAGACACTCTACGATCTGTCCGGACTTCATTATGAATGGAAGGGGTGGTCGCTACGCATTGACGCTTCTGAAATACCGCAGGGATACTATTGGATACTTTATACCTATGTTGATGGTAAAGAGCAGCGTAGAGATCGATTGTGCCCCGGTGATGAAATTCCCAATGTGGCGTTTACGGCGGGCACCGATCAGTTCTTGACGCTTGAAAAGAATTGGCTGCCTTCGGGACTTTGGATTCCATTGCCATAAAAAAATCCCTTGCAGCTAGGCCACAAGGGATTGTTCTAATCGTCAGTTTTAACTTAATGTCCTAATGCTGCTAGATATCTCTCGCTCTCTAGGGCAGCCATACAGCCTGTTCCTGCAGCAGTCACTGCTTGACGGTAGATTTTATCCTGAGCATCTCCACTACAGAATACTCCTGGGAAATTAGTAGCTGTTGAATCTGGCTTGGTGATGATGTAGCCTGTGTCGTCCATATCAATTTGGCCTTTGAAGATGTCTGTATTTGGTTTGTGGCCAATAGCAACGAAGAAACCTGTAGCAGGAATCTCTATTTCCTCACCCGTTTGATTGTTCTTTGCCTTTACCGCGGTTAAACCTTTGTCATCGCCTAAAAGGTCAACAGTCTCAGTATTCCAAAGCACTTCTATATTATCTGTAGCTAGTACTCTGTTTTGCATTGCTTTTGAAGCGCGCATCTGATCACGTCGAACAAGCATAGTAACCTTAGGACAAAGCTTTGCGAGGTAGGTAGCCTCCTCAGCGGCGGTATCTCCTGCACCTACTACAACAACCTCTTGTCCTTTGTAAAAGAAGCCATCACAAACGGCACAAGCGCTAACGCCAAAGCCCATGAATTTTTCTTCAGCTGGCAACCCGAGGTATTTCGCAGATGCACCTGTAGAAATAATTACTGTACGCGCTTGAATCTGAGTACTTTCATCAATGGTCAATGTGTGGTAACCGCCTTCTTCAGTGTTGAGCTCTGCCTTAGTCACTAGACCAAAGCGTACTTCTGTACCAAAACGCTCCGCTTGATTTTTTAAATCTTCCATCATGGCATTGCCATCGACACCTTGAGGATATCCCGGGAAATTGTCTACTTCAGTAGTTGTGGTAAGCTGGCCTCCAGGTTGAAGACCCATATACATGAGGGGTTTCAAATCTGCGCGCGCTGCGTATATTGCGGCCGTATAACCTGCCGGACCTGAACCTATAATGATGCAATCGTGTTGTTCCATAGTAACCGTGAATTTGGAAAGTCAAATTTAGTTTGAATTGGTTCAAAAATCTATTCCTCAAAGCTATCTCCAAATAGGTTTTGTTAATGAGTTATAAACCATTTATGAAAAAATCAATTTGGGTACTTCTAGCCGCCTTTGTTGCTAGTTGTACCCCTACCAAAATTGTCGTTCCCTTGGAAGAAGGACAGGTTCAAGTTGGCGCCACGCTAGGTCGCCCAAAAATCAATTCAGGAAGTTTACCGCTTTTAGGAATTTATGCGGCAAAAGGTGTGAGCGAGAGTACCACCGCCTATGGCGCGGCACAACTAAGTTCAGCACTTTTTGGAGCCATACAACTTGATGGAGGTGTGGTTAAAAGCCTTCGACCTTCTCAGGGCTTTACTCCAGGATTCAGTTACAGCTATGGTGGTAATGTTTTTGTCAGTGCCAGAGATTATGCAGTTCGCGTATACCCTGAAGCAGGGGTAAATATGTTTTGGCAGAAGGGTCCTCATATTTTACATGTAAGTGCCAACAGTTGGGTAGATCCGACTTGGTTTCTTGCTGAATATGGAAGGGGGCAAATACAGGCACCTTCATTCGGTGCTGGGTACAGACTTCGTTACAAATGGCTCGAAGTACAAGCAGAATACAAAATTGTTAATCCAACCCGAGAAATTCATGTGCCTCAAGCATATGTTCCGTCAACCTTAGG
>CATAPZ010000032.1:0-14637 GCA_949486955.1 Cryomorphaceae bacterium
GCCTCGGGCATTGGCCGTATTCGCAAAGCATTGGTAGCTGTTGGAATACTGGCACTATTGATTGCGCTTTTCTTCGAGAGGATAGAGGACATCGTGGTCACCTTCAAAGCACTTGGTATAGGAATAGCGCCAGTAATATTCTATGACTGGGCTGGAAAGCATCACCGACAGAGTGTGGTGCGCTCATTGGTTATTATGACCATTGTGAGTCTATCAGTAAGTGTCTATATGATGGAAACCGCTGGAAAGATCAATCCAGCAATCGCATTTGTGAGTATTGGTACTTCGGCAATAGTCTATAGGATTTCATACCTCTTTAGAAGGTTTGATAAAAAATAATGCCCCGCGAAAGCGAGGCAGTGACATTAGTTGAAGAGCTCTTCTACTGAATCGTTTGAAGCATCTTCGTCGTAGGGCAGCTGAGGAAATCCCTCAATGACTGCCGCTGGCTTTTGCCTTGGTTTTTTAGTGATATACATAGGTTCTTGGTTTTTAGTTGCATAAACCTACCCAAAAATCAAGTCGTATCCGTGTCTATATTGAGACTTTAAGGAATAATGCTAGTTTTCGCTTTCTAGAGCTTTACGATTTTCTCCACCTTAGAAAAACCTTGATCCCCTGTCAAATGAACTACATAAGTGCCTTGGGCCAGACCGTTCATATCAATAAGAAGCTCAGCAGGACCTCCTGGCAACAACCGTCCAGTAAGATCTTGAACAAACTGTCCATTGGCATTAAAGATCTGTGCTTTAACTAGTTGCTGTACTTCTAAATTGAATTGTACCGTAAGTAAAAGTCCCTCAACAATTGGATTCGGGTAAGCTACACCGCCGTCTGGATGAGGAGGCACAATGGTATCTTGACCGAATACCTGTGCGATGTAGGTTCTGTTTTGTTGTGGTCCATCGCCATAGAACCCGGCCATCCATACCTCTGCAGGGATGAGCTGACCATTCGCATCATACATGTTCTGGATCGCAAAGTAGTCGCCCCAACGCTCATAGCTGTCGCTGTGACGGTCTACATACGTCGTACCGGCCTTAAGGTCAATAGGATCAGAAAAGGTAGTGTCGTTACCCAATTGTACTGTACCAACCCCAGGATGCCCCTGTATGGAGGTGTAGTTAAACCCAATGAGGCACTGAATTTGATCGGGATGTGCTCCTGTCCATGCAATATTAGGGTAGCCATAATCTCTGTCGTTGTGGTAGAATACTCGAGCGCTCACCTGAGGAGTTTCACCTTGGGCATTCGATATATAACCGTGGTAGATTCCTGCATTGTCGTTATTACCGTGGGTAGTGGTGCTTACAAATTGAATCCAATCGTCCTTTTGAATTGCCCCTAAAACGCGTCCATCGTTTGTCTGAAGGCCCTTTGTAGCATCTGAGGTATCTGTATCCCCTTGTTTGCCATTGGGTGGAACACCGTAGGGTAGGTTGGCAATCAATGCTTTGGTATCAATGGTTGTATCCGCCCCCTCATTGAGCGTAATCAGAAATATTGTGTCGTTCTGAAGATCAAAGTTTCGATTGGATAAGAACTGAAGCTGGTCTGCAATGTTGTCGTGGCCTCGAACTGCATGGAGGTTCCTTGTAAACTTGCCGTCATGACTAATCTGTGTATAGACAGCAGCACCTACATCTTGGCCATTGAAGCCGGCCATTTTATCTAGGTGCCAGATTACTGAGCCGTCAAATCCTACTTGCCAACTTACGCCTGGAATAATCAAATTCGCGGTCACTACCAGTCCCGTCTCACTTAACGAAATGGCCGGGAAATCGGTCCATCTATTGTTGTTGAGTGGGTTCCCATTTAATCGGTATACGTGCCATGGGTCAGAAGGGTCGTTGGTAGAGCTAAAACAGACAATAATCCTACTGTTGGCAGCATCGTTGTCCTTCAGGAACACAAGTACAAATCGGTCCTGGGTAGGATCATAAATCAACTTGGGGTCGTAGTAATTCTCAAAAGCAGTACCACCTGCCATTTGTTGTAGGCTTTTGATGCCAATAGGTCCGGGCATGAGTAACTCTCCACTGTTCAAATCAAGTGCCCAAAAAATGGAGTTAACAGCAGCACATAGAATGCCGTCTTTACTGATGGCCATAGCATTGTCGTTCGGAATTCCCCCTGTGTAGTCGTAAGGATTTCCTGCAGGTGTTAATCGGTACAATGAGGTGCCGAAACCTTTGACTGGGGTAGGAGTGGTCTGTGTTTTAGCTGCAGATCGTACTTGCGGGAAATTACGGTAGTCTTGCAGTTGTTTCTGCTGTGCAATAAAGCTCTTATATCCATCCCCACCAGGTATAGGGGCACCGGTTGGGTATAGAAATCCAAGGGCTTCGCTGCTACTTTGGGCAGGGTCAATGGTGCCGACAAATTCCACCGTCATTTTCTTCGATACGAACGAAGTGTTTTGGGCGAACAATGGTCCACTAATTACTGCAAGAACAAGCCATAGTTTTTTCATCACACTTGAATTACTCCAGGGTTATATACTTTATGCTCAGGGTTGTTGTTGGCCATCTCCAGGCCGTAGCTTAGCCAATCCCGTGTCTCAGCAGGGTCAATAATGGCATCTACCCACATACGAGCCGCCGCATAATACGGACTCGTTTGCTTTTCATAGCGTTCTTCGATGGATTTTTTTAGGTCTTCCATTTCCGATTCATTCAATTCCTTGCCGCTCTTTTTAATCCTCGCCGCTTCAATCTGCAAGAGCACCTTTGCGGCCTGGGCTCCGCCCATCACCGCAAGTTTTGCATTGGGCCAAGCCAAAATGAGGCGAGGATCGTACGCGGTACCGTTCATGGCGTAATTACCGGCACCGTAGCTGTTGCCCACAATCACAGTAAACTTAGGAACTACACTATTGGCTACTGTATTGACCATTTTTGCGCCGTCCTTGATGATGCCGCCATGTTCGCTTTTACTGCCGACCATAAAGCCAGTGACGTCTTGAAGGAAAACTAGAGGAATTTTCTTCTGATTACAATTGGCCACAAAACGAGAGGCTTTATCTGCACTATCGCTGTAAATGACTCCACCAAATTGCATTTCGCCATTTGCATTTTTCGTCACCTTTCTGTTGTTGGCAACAATACCGACTGCCCATCCATCAATACGGGCATAACCACATAGGATGGTCTTGCCGTAGGTCGCTTTATATTCTGTCCAGCTATCCGCATCGACGAGGCATTCAATGATCAATTTTGAATCGAACGGCTTTCCATCGAAAGGAATATGCCCATAAACGTCGTCGCTCGGTCTAGCCGGCGCTTTAGCCTTTACTTTACTGAAACCTGCTGTCGGACGTGCGCCCATTTTATCGACTAAATCTTTAATGGTGGTCAATGCTTCTGCATCGTCTTCACATTTGTAATCAGTGACGCCGCTTAAGTCGCAGTGCGTATCAGCACCGCCTAAAGTTTCATTATCAATGTCTTCACCTATAGCAGCCTTCACCAAATAGCTTCCTGCTAGAAATATGCTGCCGCTGCCCTTTACGATTAAGCTTTCATCGCTCATTATGGGCAAATAAGCCCCTCCGGCTACACAGCTTCCCATGATGGCTGAGATTTGAGGAATATTCATCCCGCTCATGATGGCATTGTTGCGGAATATTCTTCCAAAGTGTTCACGGTCCGGAAATATCTCGTCCTGAAGCGGTAAAAAGACGCCTGCGCTATCTACCAGATAGATAATGGGTGTGTGATTCTCTAATGCAATTTGCTGGGCTCTTAGATTCTTTTTGCCCGTGATAGGGAACCAAGCACCGGCTTTAACGGATGCATCATTAGCAACAACGATACATTGTCTGCCCTGGACGTAGGCGAGCACTACGACCACACCTCCCGCAGGGCAGCCTCCATACTCTTCGTACATACCCTCTCCAGCAAATGCACCAATCTCAAGGCAAGGCTTTCCAGCATCGACCAAGAACGAAATGCGTTCCCGTGCTGTCATTTTGCCTGCGTCACGTTGCTTTTGCAGTTTTTTGGCACCGCCTCCTTTTTCAATGATGGCGTGCCTGCGTGCCATTTCGCGTACCAAAAGCTTTAGCTCGTCTTCGTTTTTGTTGAATGCTAGATTCATGGTGGTATATGGGTTATTTCTGTCTAAGGTTCAATTCTTGAAAGTAGTCCCAAGAACTACGTCCTAAGTTAAAGAACACATCTAAAGCACTCAAGTTGCTTTCAAACCCATTTTTTTCCTGGAAAACTTGCAGGTATTCTGGAAATTGAATCTCTGTATTTTTCTTTGGATGCAAGGCCCTTACGTCGATGCCGGGAATTTCTATCTCAAAAGAGGATGTAGCAATTATCGGAGTATTTAATTCGAGCCAATAAAAGTAGAGTTCAATGGTGCGCATATTTAACTCCCAAAGCGTCTCGTACTCTTGCCCAAACATCTCCTCAATATCTGGAAAAAGAACTTCAAAGAAAGGCGCATTAGAATAGGCCGTCTCTATAGATCTGAGATGATTTTTCACCCAAGGCTCACCGTAAGACACTGGGGTGGAAAGTATCTCCTTTTTACTTCTGTCTACCGGGACACTTAGTACCTGTCTACCGTTTGGGCCGGCAATTTCTGTTCTAGACCGGTAGCTCTGCTTTTGAAATGATTCGTGCGCTTCAAGCAGTAATGCATGTCCTTGTACTGCATGTGCTACCCATAAAGCAGGAGGGAAGTATGCAGTAGAGAGGACAGTCGGCATAATTACTTTTTACGTTTTCTCAAGAATTGTACGACTTGGTACAATCCAAGCAATACGATGAAATGCCAGAAATAACTTTGACGTACGCCCTCTCCATTAACGGTAGTAAAAACCCGATCGGTACGGATTTTATCGAACCCTTCACCGTGCTTGTCGTAACTCATCCAGATAAATACGGGCTTTCCAACAATATGGTCTTCAGGAACATAGCCCCACTTACGAGCATCCAAACTGTTATGGCGATTGTCCCCCATCATCCAGTAATAATTCTTCTCAAACGTATAAGTAGTTGCCAATTCTCCGTCTATAAACGCCTGGCCTTCTTTATTGATTTTTAAGTCATTACCCTCGTATTCGCCAATGATTCTTCGGAAAGAGTTCAGGTTTTTCTCCGTCAGATCTACAGTTTGACCTGCCGCAGGAATGAGTATAGGACCGAAGTTATCCCAGGTATCGTCATAAGGACGCTCCCCGTGACCTGTGTCAGGATTAGGGAATAGAATTTCTTGGGCTTGACCCGCCTCAATCTCCAGGAGACTAGCAGGTTTTGTAGAATCGATGGGACTTCCAGGACGACTAGCAATGACAGGCCACACTTTAACTACATTGGGCAAAGCGAGGATATCGTCGACATGTTGTTCTTGCAAGAACATGATGTAATCCGTCTGTGTGCGTTGGTAGACGTCTTGATCGGTAGGATACCTGCGTTGTTGTTCCGAGGTGAGGTAATTAATATCAAAGTCCTTTTTAAGGCGCTTTTTACTAAAACCTTGCCCGTTGGTTTGTACATAGTACAGGAACTGCGGAAAACTCCTATCGGGAAACTGCATCGCATTTCCATTGACGAAAACCTTGGTATCAATTACCTCTAGGGTATCTCCAGGTGTTCCTACACAACGCTTGACATAATTCTCCTTCTTGTCAACGGGCATGTTGTCCATAGGGTAATTAAAGACTACCGGGTCTCCTACCTTAACAGGAGAAATGGCAGGGAGTCTTAGGTAAGGAATCTGAGGCCAGCTCGCATATGAGGGCACACCGGCGAAAGGTACTTTGTTGTGCACCAAAGGAAGGGAGAGGGGAGTCATTGGCACACGCACTCCGTAATGCATCTTTGATACAAATAGAAAATCACCTACCATCAAACTCTTCTCCATAGAGCTCGTAGGGATGGTATATGCCTCAAAAGTGGTTGAGCGAATGACTGTCGCCACCACGATGGCGAAGAAAATGCTATTCACACCATCGCCTAAGTTTTTCTTGATGTATTGATCGTCTCTGCCCCAGTACTTGAGTTTTTCTTTATAGTTCAGGTAGCCTAAATACCCCCCGAACGAGGCCATGACTGCGGCCGTCTGCCAAGTCTTTCTGAATTTAAATACATGAAGAAGCTCATATATCATGATGATACCCATCACTACACCTACCACAGGAATACAATACAAGAGCACCCAATAGGTTGGACGATCAGTGATTTTTACCAGAACGTAGGTGTTGTAAACAGGGATAAAAGCCTCCCAGGCTTTACGCTCAGCGGCAACGTAAAATTTCCAACTGACGGCACCAAACCAAAGGGCTTGGACAAGTGTGAAGATGATAAATTCCATGTGGTGAAATTAGGCTATTCGAATTCGTTAATCTGTTAGTCTTTTGTGAAAGTATTAGAGACCCAGTACATCTCTCATTCCGAAGACACCTGCTTTACCTTGTATCCACTCGGCAGCGATTAATGCCCCCTGGGCAAATCCTTCGCGAGTGTGTGCATGGTGCTCTAAGGACAGCTTGTCTATGCTGCTTTCATACGTTACTGTGTGAGTTCCGCAATACGGATCAATACGGTCGTCGGTAATTTGCAGTGCGCCTTCCTCTTTGGACTGTGACCATTTTTTTAGCTCTGGGTAGGCTTGAATGATGCCCTCTGCTGTAGTGATAGCAGTACCGGATGGTGCATCCTTTTTCCCCGTATGGTGTATTTCGTGAACACTAGGTGTATACATCTTATGGTCTTTCATCAGCGCGGACAGCTTTTCATTGATGACGAAGAATAAATTGACACCGAGCGAAAAATTGGAGGCATACAGGAAAGCCGTTTCGTTCTCTTTAGCAGCCTCGTCGGCTTTACTTTTCTGATCAAGCCATCCAGTAGTACCACTAATTACCGGAGTTCCAGTACCTAAAATGCTCGTAATCGTCTTCAAGGCAGCATCAGGTTGCGTGAACTCTATAGCGACATCTGTAGCTTTAACTGCCTCTAAATCAATGGACTCTCCGTTGTTAATGTAGCCTACGTCGTGTCCTCTTTCTTTGGCCATACGTTCAATGGCTTGCCCCATTCTTCCGTAACCTATAATGGATATTTTCATGGCAATGTCAATGTGAGTTTAATGCCAGGGCTTGCAAAAGCTCCTGCATAATAATTCGTTTGGATAATGGCAGGTTGAAGACTGAGATCATCACTGACATCAAAGTCGTAAAGGTGGGCATCAATATTCGCATCTAAGATGCTTAATACATAAACACCGATGATGCCGAAGAAAGCATATTCACGCTGTGTTCTTAGTGCATCCATATAGCCTATGGCCTCCAAAGCAACGCCCTCTGCAGTATTCTGGTAAAATGGAGCGGGCAGTCCACTGAAAAGCGCTGGTTGCGCCGTTTCAAGATCCGTTCTTGTAACTAACGCCGGTTCGTCTATAATGAGCTGCAAAACACTTTTATAGGCTTTGAAGTCCTGGTCAAGGTCATAGTAGTAGTAGCCTGCACCACCAATAGCGCCCCAAACCAACGGAATTTTCCAATACTTCTTATTGTAAAATTGTCCAGCTCCAGGAATGAGTGCAAGGGTAGTGGCTCGCTTGATATTGTGCTTTGCAGCCTCAGTATGCAGGTGTTCTGAATGACCAACAGTGTTCGTATCAGCCTCTTGCGCACTTAGGTTGTAAAAAGCTGATAGTAATAGAGATATGATTAATCTCTTAACCATTTAGTTTAGCTATTATTTCAGCTAATTCTTGATCGGAAGTAAAGTCAATTTGAATTTTACCTTTCCCTTTAGCGCCTTGTGAGATGGCTACTTTGGTACTAAAATATTCAGTCAGCTGACCTTCCAAACGAAGCAGTTCGCTCGGTTTCTCCGGTTTCGGTTGCGTTTCCTCTGGAGACTTGATAGCCTTCACTATGGACTCAACCTTACGAACACTAAGACCTTCTTTCAGAATCTTCTTGTAAACATCTATCTGGTTCTCTTCGGTGGGTAGGTTGAGTAATGCGCGTGCATGACCCATGGTGAAAACGACATTGGTTGTTCCCTCGTTGTTTTCGTCAGCGCTTTCGTTTCGATGTAAATCTCTTAATTCTGCTTGTATCAACGCTGGAAGCTTCAGTAGCCTTAGAAAGTTCGTAATAGTCGAACGCCCTTTTCCAAGTCGCTGAGCCACTTGTTCTTGGTTAAGACCAAGTTCGTCCATCATTCGCTTACACGAGTAGGCCATTTCGATAG
Source organism: Cryomorphaceae bacterium (assembly GCA_949486955.1). GTDB lineage: Bacteria > Bacteroidota > Bacteroidia > Flavobacteriales > Schleiferiaceae > UBA10364. The sequence goes on from CATAPZ010000032.1 coordinate 8,220, forward strand.
GGTCGAGGTCTTCGCGTTGCAGATTCTCAACGATTGCAAGTTCAAGGAGTTGTCTATCGTCTGCTAAACGCACGTACGCTGGAATTTCTCGCAATCCCGCCATTTGCGAAGCACGGAACCTACGTTCACCCGAAATAAGTTCAAACTTCATCCCATTCTTACGAACCGTAATGGGTTGAATGATGCCAACTTCTGAGATACTTTGAGCAAGCTCTACAAGTGCATCGTTATCGAAGTTGCTACGAGGCTGAAAAGGGTTGGTAGTGATGCTGTCAACAGGAATGGATGCAACAGAACCCACGAGCTTTTCAGCTCCCTTGTCTGTTACCTTATTAACCTTTGCTGCTTCATCGCCAAGAATGGCAGATAGCCCTTTCCCCATTGCTCTTTTAGCCATAGTATTACGCTCCTTTTGCGATTATTTCTTGTGCTAAAGTTAGGTAATTCTCAGCGCCTTTACTGCTTGCGTCGTACGCAATGATAGGCTCGCCGTGCGATGGCGCCTCACTTAACTTAATATTTCTGTGAATAATGGTTTCAAATACTAACCCTTCGAAGTGGATTTTAACCTCTTCAGCAACTTGGTTGCTTAGGCGAAGACGAGAGTCAAACATGGTCAACAGCAAGCCTTGAATACTAAGGTGTTCATTGTGAAGCTCTTGTACTTTCTTGATCGTGTTTAATAGTTTACCTAGACCTTCAAGCGCATAATATTCACACTGGATGGGTACTAGAACTCCATCGGCTGCAGTTAGCGCGTTAAGTGTAATAAGTCCTAATGACGGTGCACAATCAATGATGATGTAATCGTATGTATCACGAACCGGTTCAAGGGCTTTGGCCAAGAAAAATTCTCTTTTGGGCTGGTCAATGATTTCTAACTCAACCGCGACTAAATCTAACTGGGCAGGGACAATATCTACGTTCGGTGTATTGGTGCTGTGGATAAGATCGGCAGCTTTAATTGCTCCTTCAATGAGTTCATAAGTGCCTTGTGTTGCATCATCGTGTGTGAGGCCAAAGCCGCTCGTAGCATTTGCTTGGGGGTCAGCATCGACAATGAGTACTTTTTTTTCCAAAGCGCCTAACGCAGCACTTAGGTTAACGGCTGTAGTGGTTTTCCCTACGCCTCCTTTTTGATTGGCAATAGCAATAATTCTGCCCATGGATCTATTGTTTACAAGCACTCAAATGTAAGTGAATGCATCGCCAAATGCTAAAAAAGAAATTAACAAATGGAGTTCCTGCGGCTATTGGATTATTGGTCCAATTGGAGACTGATAAGCTCGCTATAATGGCCCCCTGCAATCTCGAGTTCTTCGTGCGTACCTTTTTCGATGATTTGTCCATTTTCCAGACAAATAATCTGTTCACAGTGCTTTACACTACTGATTCGGTGTGCAACGATCATTGATGAAATGGAAGCGGTGGCCTCCTTGATGTTTCCCAGAATAAGCTCTTCTGTTTCTGTATCTACAGCACTTAAACAATCGTCAAAGACCATGAGTTTCGGAGATTTTGCTAGGGCACGAGCAATACTAACGCGCTGTTTCTGTCCGCCACTCAAGGTGACACCACGTTCGCCTACGGTTGTTTCGTACTGTTTTGGAAATTCGATGATGTTGTCGTGTACACCGGCAGCTTTGGCTGCTTGTTCGACTTGATTGTGGTTAAATTCATCCAATCCAAAAGCAATATTGCGAGCAATGGTATCGCTGAATAGGAAGGCCTCTTGCGGAACCCATCCTAAATATTTTTTAAGCGTTGGTAGATGCCAGTCTTTGACGTTAACACCATCGATCAATATTTCGCCTTCGGTAGGGTCGTATTGTCGAACCATAAGGGCGGTGATGGTGCTCTTTCCGGACCCTGTCTTGCCCAAGATGCCGAGGCTATGTCCCGCTTCAAGCGTAAAACTCACATTGTCCAAGGCTTTAATACCGCTGTTGGGATAGGTAAAGCTGACGTTCTTGAAAGTGACTGTTCCTTGAAAATTAGAGGGTCGGTAATCGCCTGATTTGAAATCAGGTTCCTCCGATAAGAATTCGTTCAAACGCTCCATGGAGGCTGCAGCGCTTTGCACAAGGCTGGTCACCCAGCCTATAGAGGCGATTGGCCAAGTAAGAAGGTTTACATAATAAATAAACTCCGTGATGTTTCCTGCACTGACCTCACCTGCAAAGTACAATTGGCCACCGACGAAAATGGTAATCAACGTCGAGATACCTACCATAAGTATCATGATGGGCTGAAACGTGGCATTCACGCGGAAGAGTTCTTCATTCACAGAACGATATTCAACGGCCTCCGCTTTGAATTTCGCGTTGAACCAATGTAATCTGTGGTACGATTTAATGACGCGCATGCCGGAAAAACTTTCCTGTGCGAAAGTGCTCAGCGTGCTCAGTTGTTGTTGGACGGCAAGGGATTTGACATTAATCAAATTGGCCACCTTATACACTAGGAAAGCCAATAGAGGAAGGGGAGCTAAGGTCAAGAGTGTCAATTTCGGGCTTACACTGATCATTATTGAAATAACCAATATGATCGTAAAGCCCGTATTTAGGGCGTACATTATGGCCGGACCTACATACATCCTGACTTTTCCTACGTCTTCGGAAATGCGATTCATCAAATCACCGGTATTGTTTTGCTTGAAAAACCGCTGAGTTAATCGCTGGTATTGTTCGAAAACTACATTTTTCAAATCGTACTCAATGTGACGAGACATGACCACAATGGTCTGACGCATGAAGTACATAAAAATCCCCTGCAGCACTGCTGAGGCAATAATGAACAGACCGTATTTAATCAGCTCCCATCTAACGAGCTCATTTTGAACGGCTCCACTCTTGTAATTTTCAATGACCGCTGCGATTGTATCGAAGCTGTTACGAATCAATAAGGCGGGGAAGAGCTTGAAGATGACAGATACGATGACAAAGAATGCCCCGGCGCCAAGCAACCACTTGTACTTAATGAAGTATTTGTTGAGATATTTTAGTGCTTGCATATCGTTTCTTAGATGCGTTCCGCAGTATATTTGTGCCAAAGAAAAGCTCTTTGCATGCGGTCGTTCAAAAATAACAAGACTTTGATGAATTCAGTTCTGTTGAGCAAGATTCGTATGCCCAATATTTTCCAATTTTTATGATCACAAGGAGACACATCAGAATTAAGGTTCTGCACCACCTCTATGCCCATGCATCAGATAATGAGCTTGGCGCTGCGACATTGCTTAAGAACTTAGACAAGAGTCTAGAAGAGGTACACGATTTATTCATTTGGGATATCCATGCCTTGTTGCGTATTCACAGTACTGCTAGTGATCGACTTGATAAAGTGCGCAGCCGAAAAGTACCAGATAGTGCGTTGGCGGATCGTATTTCAGCTTTTACAGACATTCCATTTTTTGATCTCGTTCGTAATGATGCGAGATTGATTGCGTTTAGCGAAGGTGTACATGCGGACTGGAGCGCCTACGACAATCACTTCAGAGGGCTTTGGGAACAAGTCTTTGAGAGTGAGGAGTACGATAAGTTATTGGCAATGCGCGATGATTTCGGGGCACAAAAGCGCTTCATTAAATACATGTACCAAGAATATATCGCAGAGAATGAGTTACTCCACGATATTTACGAAGACATGCATGTAGGGTGGAGCGACGACGTGGATGCGGCCCAGATGATGAGTGGTAAGGTCATTTCCAGTTGGAACGACCAAGGTGGATTGATCATCCCTAGTCTTTACAAGGACGAGGGCGATGCAGCCTTTGGTGCATTGTTGATGCGCAAGTACTTTGAATTCGCAGTAGATAGTGAAGCGCGAATTGAGAATAAGAGTAAAAACTGGGAGAGCGATCGCATTGCGAAATTGGACGTGGTACTCATGAAATTATGTGTTGCAGAGTGGCGCGGAATGGAGGAGATACCTGTTAAGGTGAGTATGAATGAATACCTAGATTTGGCAAAAGAATACAGCACTCCAAAAAGTTCTTCATTCATCAATGGTATACTTGACAAAATCGTTACTAATTTGCGTGAAGAAGGCTTGCTTCAAAAGGTAGGCCGAGGAATAATTGAATAAACTTAAAACAATGAAAAAACTAGTTGTACTAGCCGCAGGATTATTAGTGTTTACAGCATGTAACAGTGCTGCAGATAGAATTGAAGCGCCAACAGAGCCTGCTTCAGAAACAATGATGGAAGCACTTCCAGCAATTTCATTCGACACAGACTTCCACGACTTCGGTGAGATTCAAGAAGGTGAAGTGGTGAACTATACCTTTAATTTCACCAATGAAGGCGAGGGGCCGCTAATCATTTCTAATGCACAAGGTTCTTGTGGTTGTACAGTACCACAGTGGCCACGTCAACCTATTGCACCGGGTGCTACAGGAGAAATTAAAGTAAGCTTTAACTCATCAGGACGTGCGGGCAAGCAAGACAAGCGTGTAACGTTGACCACGAATGCCGTACCGCAAACTAAAGTCTTGAACATTACATCAACCGTAATTTCGAATAAGTAATGACACATTTACTATTACAAGCTGGGGCAGAGGGAGCGATGAGCTTTTTACCCCTAATCATGATCGTTTTGGTCATGTATCTATTCTTCTTCAGACCGCAGATGAAAAGACAAAAGGAAGAAGGGAAATTCCGCAGTGAGGTTGCAAAAGGCAATCGTGTTGTATTGACTTCAGGTATTCACGGAAAGATTCTTGAAGTAGGCGATACCCACATTGTCCTGGAAACTGAAAATTCGAGATTGAAGGTTGAGAAAAGCGCCATTAGTAAAGAGCTAAGCGCTCAATACCAATCGAAATAATTTGAAACCGGCTTTGGCCGGTTTTTTTAGCCCATGATTAAACGTTTGTTCCATAGAGAATTCTTGCTGTTCTTAGCACTGACAAGTGTCATCTGGGCGCTCATTACCGTTAGTAAAGCAGAGCGAAGCACGACAGTTGTCATTTATGCGAACAGTCCTTCTTCTATTGTCGAGGATCAATTCATCACGGATACATCTATTGCCTTAAACGTTGAGGTAAGTGCTTCAGGCATTAATGCATTGCGATTACAAGAGGTTGATAAAGAGTCTGTGTTTATTGAACCCACGGCTTTTGCCTTAAAAAGTGACGGTATGTTGGTGGTCCAAAGCGCTGAGGTTATTGCTCAGCTCAATAGCACTTACCGTGGCGTTTATTCCTTCTCAACCGCTACGTCAGAGGTTCTTTTTCCCTGTGAAGAATTAGAGCGAACAAGAGTGCCCATTTCTATGGAGGGTCTTCAAAACATTCGACTTCCGAGAGGATACAAGTGGTTACACCCCATTACAGTGGATCCTGATAGTATTGATGTAGTTGGTTCTCCAGAAGCCGTATTTAGGGCCCGATTGCATGTGAATCTGCCTGATTTCCTTTGGGACGGCAATCATGCCTTTGATCTGCCCGTGGAAGGTTTAGGATCTAGTTTGACCTCGATATCAGAGGAGCGAATAGAAGTACGTGGAGCCAGTGCACTGTGGATAGAGAATAAATTTGAAGTTCCCTTGGTTCTTGGTAGTCAAATTGTAGATGTTGAGGTTTGGATCAGTGGTCCCAAGAAAGCTTTACTTTCCCGAACAGTTGAAGAACTCATTACGCTTTCAGGAATACAGAATGAAACGAACTATACCATTGTCGCAGTTCCTGTGAAAGAGAATATTTCTGTACTTTCTGTCATTCCTAATAGAGTTGAACGTATAGGGCAATGAAGCAATCTAAAGTAATTTGTATCACTGGTGGTATTGGTTCAGGCAAGAGCACAGTCTGTGCAATGCTTGAAAACAACGGACATCCCGTGTATTATAGTGATGAGCGCGCTAAAGTACTGATGACTATAGATGCCACTCTGGTTCAAGGGATAACGGCACTATTGGGTGAACAGGCCTATTTACGGGGTGAATTGAATCGGACCTATGTTGCCGAAAAGATTTTTGGCAGCAGTGAGCTTAAAGAAAAGCTAGAGTCAATAGTTCATCCAGCCGTACGTGAGGATTTTGAACATTGGAAACTCAATAGCAGTAGCACGGTGGTTTTCAAAGAAAGTGCATTGGTTCTTGAAACAGGCGATTCCAGCTGTGAACATGTGGTAAGCGTAGTAGCCGACGAAGATGTGCGTATATCTCGCGTGTTAGCGCGCAACTCGGAGATGAACGAAAGTCAAATAAGAGAGCGTTTAGGTAACCAATTGGGTGATGCCCATCGACGGGCTCAAAGTGATACTGTCATAGAAAATAACGGCTCGCTTGACGACCTCAACCTTCAAGTGGATTACCTTCTTTCTAAGGTGATCTGAACAAGGCCGTTGGCAAAGGTTCGCGTCCCTGTATTTTTCCACTCTAAGCTTGCATCATTCTCTCTAAATAGTGGAATTCCAGC
>CATAPZ010000033.1:0-3952 GCA_949486955.1 Cryomorphaceae bacterium
AATACGGACGAGCGCACGGGCTACCCAAAAATGCTTGAATTGACCCTGAAATCTCGGCCCACATACACGGTAAAAATTGAGGTCAGCGAAATCCGCACAGAAGGGCCGTACAACACCCCATTCAGTTTCTAATGAAGGCGCTACAAGTACTCATAGCGCTACTACTCTTTGCTTCGGTTTCTTATGGCCAAACCAAAGAGGAGCTCCAGAAGCAAAAGGTGCTGCTGCAGGATCAAATAGATCTGGCCAGTACGCTACTAGAGCAGACACAAAGCAACCGAGCGACTAGCTTGAATCAACTGCAGACCCTCAACCAAAAGATTGAAGCCCGCGAGCGACTGATCACTACAATGAATCGCCAAATTCGCAATATAGACCGTGAGGTCCAGGCCAAAGAGCAAGAGATCGTTGACCTTGAGGTGCGCATAGATTCTTTGAAAGCAGATTATGCCAAGCTCATTGAACTCGCGCAGCGTAACCTACAGCCTGCTGATCAACTCATGTTCATCTTAAGCTCCAGTTCGTTTACTCAGGCCTTAAAGCGTATCCAATACTTCAAGGACATGACCGGCTACCGCGAAAGACAGGTTAAACAGATTGAAGGGGCTCAGGTAGAATTGGCCCGAGAAAAAGAAGCGTTGATTGCAAAGAAAGCAGAGAAATTGAACGTTCAAAAAGCACAAGAAAACGAGAAAAACGAACTTCTGGTTGATGCGCAGGCCCAAGAAAAAACAGTAGCTACACTGCAAAGCAAGGAAAGCGAGCTGAAAAAAGACATTCAGAAAAAGCAACGCGAAGCCCAACAATTGGAGAAGCAAATCAAACGCATCATTGCCGAGGAAATGCGAAAGGCGAAGCTGCGTGCTGAACGTATGGCCCTTGAGAAGGAAGCTGAAGATCTTGGGCTAGTGAAAGGGAAAGACTTCAATCCTCGAACTTCGAATAAGGTGCTGAAGCGACTGATAGATAAAACACGCGCAGAAAAGGGCCTTGAAGTACGCGACGACGGACCTTCGTATGCTATGACGCCTGAAGCGCGAGCATTGGCTAACAACTTTGCCTCCAACAAAGGCGCCCTGCCATGGCCAGTGGAACGTGGCTTGATCACAGGTAAGTTTGGTAAGCATCCGCATCCAGTTGTAAAAGGTGTTGTAGTCGATAACCCGCATATTGAAATTAGCACAGAGCAAGGCGCTGTGATTAGAGCAAGCTTTGAAGGCGAAGTGAGCTCTGTGGTCCCTATCCCTGGTGCAAACGTGATGGTATTGATTCGTCACGGGAACTATTTCACCGTATATAGCAACCTCATTGGAGTTAAGGTGAAAGCAGGAGACCTTATCAGTCTCAAGCAACCTATTGGCACTGCCTTTACTGATGAAGAAGGCAAAACCATGGTCCAATTCGGTATCTGGAAAGACGCTGATATTCAAGATCCAGGGCCGTGGTTGGCAAAATAAAATTGGACCCGTATGAAACGTATATTTTACCTCAGCACTTGTGATACGTGTAAACGCATTTTGAGCAGTTGGAACACCGACGGCATCGAACTTCAAGACATTAAAACGGAGACCATGACCGCTGATCAGGTCGATCAAATGATTGGCTTAGCCGGTTCAGCAGAAGCCTTGTTCTCAAAACGTGCACGTAAATACAAGGAATTGGGGTTGAAAGACAAAAACCTGAGTGACGCAGATATTCGCCAGCTTATTATCGAAGAATACACCTTCTTGAAGCGCCCCGTACTCGTTCTTGATGATCAAATTTTTGTGGGCAACAGTAAAAAGGTCGTGGAAGCGGCGGCTGAAGCACTTCGATGAATGCTCCTAGCCGTAAATCTGTACTCCTAGCCCACGGTGCATTGTTGGGTGTCGCCTTGATTTATGGCTCCTCCTTTCTCATTGCTAAAGCAGCGATGCAGGGCGCCGTCCCACCGCGTGCCTTTATCCAATTTCGGGTCACCGGAGCTGCCCTACTTTTTTGGCTACTCACCCCGCTTTCTGGCGGCCACAGCTTCTTCAAGATTCCCGTTAATGACCGACTACGCTTGGCCATCTGTGCTGTTTTCGGAGTGACCACTAACATGCTTTTCTTTTTTGAAGGACTTAAAATCACCACCCCAGTAAATGCCTCCATCATGATGGTAAGCGGACCTATTATGGTACTCGTGGCGGGTGCCGTTTTGGTCAAAGAACGAATTACCCCGCCTAAGATCGCCGGAATATTTCTAGGCGCCTTGGGTGCTTTCTGGCTCATCTATTCCGGTGCCAATTTCCAACTGAACGGACTCTTCTCCTCCGAAGTCGCCAAAGGCAATCTCTTCGTGCTCATCAATGCCAGCAGCTATGCTATCTATCTCGTTTTGGTGAAACCACTCATGGCGAAATACAACGCACTGTTCATCATTCGCTGGGTATTCACCTTCGGGGTGTTCTTCGTCCTTCCATTTGGCGGGCCCCAATTCCAAGAAATTCAATGGTCGCTATGGGACGCGAACATTATCGGCGCAGTCATCTTCGTCGTAGTAGGTACTACCTTTTTGACTTACTTGGGAAATATCATTGCGCTCAAGACGTTGCACCCAGCAACGGTAGGTGCTTACATATACCTGCAGCCCCTTCTGGCGAGTTTATTGAGCCTCATCTACGGAGGAGAGCAGTGGAGCATTCACATGCTCTTTGGCGGTTTGGCCATCTTCGCCGGCGTGTATTTCGTGAGTTTTTACGGACGAACGTTCAAGTCATAGACTCCCTGCCCGGCATTTGCTACCTTTGAGCAAAATTCAGCGATCCATGATTCAAAGCATGACCGGCTTCGGTAAAGCCATCGGACAAACTTCAGGGAAGAAAATCACCGTAGAGATTCGCAGCCTTAATAGCAAAGGGCTTGACCTCAATGCACGCATCGCACCAATCTTCCGCGAAAAGGAATTGGACATCCGTAAAATGGTCGGTACCGCAGTGAAGCGAGGTAAAGTAGACATCAACATTTACGCTGAAGTAACCGGTATCGAAAGTGCTGCGAGTATCAATATGGAGCTCGCTAAAGCTTACCTCGCGCAGCTCGAAGTGCTCGGACGTGAAACAGACTCCTCAGGTGATTTAATTGCCACGGTGATGCGTATGCCGGATGTGATGGGCAGTTCAAAATCTGAGCTCAGCAAAGAAGAGTGGGCCTACTTACAAGAACTTATAGGTGAGGCGTTGGAAAAGCTAGAAGGCTTCCGTGCGCAAGAAGGCGATAGCATCGCTAAAGATTACGAAGAACGCCTTGTGGCCATCGAGGAAAGTATGGCAGGTATTGCACCACACGAAGAAGCACGATTGGCTGCTGTTCGCGAGCGATTGATGAAAGGTCTAGAAGGCGTTGAAGTCGATTCAAACCGCTACGAGCAAGAAGTCATCTTCTACATTGAAAAGCTGGATATCAACGAAGAGAAAGTACGCCTTGCGAACCACTTGAAGTACTTCCGTGAGACAATGCAGGAAGCAAATAGCGGAAAGAAATTAGGCTTTATCGCGCAGGAAATGGGTCGCGAAATCAACACTCTTGGCTCCAAGAGCAACTATGCTCCTATGCAACAGCACGTCGTCCAGATGAAAGACGAGTTGGAAAAAATCAAGGAGCAGGTGGGCAACACACTTTAACTTCTTGGGCTCGTGACCTGGCTCACGACCAAATATGTTCGGACACGGTATCTTAGAGCCAACAAACGAACTCAAAATATTATGCGTCCATCAAGCCTACTTAGTCTTGCTGCATCAGCTCTACTTCTATTCTCATGTACTTCGACACCTGAGGATACCCTACCAATCAAAGTGACCATTCTACAAACCGCCGATATCCACGGACAGGTATACCCACACTCGGAATTGTTCTATGACAATGACGAAATCAGTTACAAAACCCTTGGCGGTCTCGCCAACATGAAAACCTTGTTCGACCAAGAGCGTGA
>CATAPZ010000034.1:0-2673 GCA_949486955.1 Cryomorphaceae bacterium
AAAAGCCATCCCGTAAAGGATGGCTTTCAAAGAATTATGAGGAATATCTACTTCTCGTGACGTTCGCGTAGATCGTCGTTCAACAGCTTTAATTCCTTAAGCTTGTTTTCGTCTCTATTAGCAAGGTCAAGACGCAGAGATGCACTGTAATGATCGTCTGCTCTGTCGAACTCGCCAATCAAAGTACATGCTAGGATTACATTATTGTACAAATCAGGAATAACCTTCTTGTTGATACGCGCTTTTTTATCGTTCCAATCGCCTTCTTCAATGGCAGCTTCCCATGCCTCTACAGCACTTAGAAGTTTTGCTTTGGCATCGTCTGGACGAGAAAGAAGCATTCCGTAGCCTTCCTTGGCATCGTACATTGCATTTTCGAGATCGTCATACCCCCCTTTCTTATTGTTGACATAGATAACCTCGGCATTTCTTGCTTGCTCAGTTGTACCTAGTTTGTCATTGATTAACCATTGGATAGTACCTAGGTTATCTTCAACGGATGTACTCTGAAGCTTCGTTAAGAAAGTTTGTGCATTGGTAGAAGGGTAGCTGCGTTTCTCCAATGGACTTTCAAAACGCTTGTAATCAGATATGCTATTCGGCACCTCGTCAAGAATGATACTACCGTTCGGGTGAACTACACGAAGCGTCATGCTGTGGCGGTAGTTGAACACCCATTGCGATTTAATGATTGTAGTACTTTGCTTGGTCTTGCTATTGTACTCTTTAAATTCTTTCTTCTCTGCCACAGGATCATCGTTTTCAAAGCCGAAAAGATGTACCTCAATACCGACCCCGTTCGGATCTTCTTGAAGTCCTTCAACTCTACAGTAGGTGCTGGCCAATTGGGCCTCGTTAAAGATCTTCTGGTGGGTGACCTGACGTTTATATGGCTTTGAAGGTGGGTAGTAAGGACGCGGTGGTTGCGGTTTAGAGTTTTCAAGCACCTGCTTCTCGATGATTTTACCTACCGAGCTCTTGCTGTTCCAATCCTCTAGCGCCTTTTCGTATTCTGCGTAACGCTGGTCGTATGCAGCCTTTGCAGCTGCTTCTTTTTCAGGGTATTCTGCAAGGGCCTGTTGGTATTCTTCTTCTGCAGCTGCAAGATCTGCATCAATTTCAGCTTTGTAGTCTAGGATAACTTCACTGTGGAATCCCATGCCTTCTTCAAGATGTATTGTTGGCGGCTGGATGTATTTAACCGTTAGTTTTTCTTTCTTCATTCGTTGACCAAACGAAGCAGTGGCCATGAGCATGGCAGCTAAGAGTAAATGTGATTTTCTCATGTGTTTTTGTTTTCGAGGCGAGAAGGTAAAAAAAAATGCGGCCAATAGCCGCATTCATCATGTTCAATATCGGTGGTTAAGCACCGAGCATCTGCTCGCGCTGCCCTGAAATCTTTGCATCGGAAATATAGTCGTCGTATTCGACCATTTTGTCCATCACCCCATGCGGGAAGATTTCGATAATTCGATTAGCTACGGTTTGGTTGATAGTATGGTCATGTGAGCTAAATACCAAGGTTCCTTTAAAATCTTTCATACCGTTATTCAACGCCTGAATGCTTTCAAGGTCAAGGTGATTGGTGGGTTCGTCAAGGAACAAAAGATTGGCTTGTTGGAGCATCATTCGACTTAGCATACAACGGACTTTTTCTCCTCCTGAAAGCACAGAAGCACTTTTAAATACTTCTTCCCCAGAGAAAAGCATTTTTCCTAAGAATCCTCGAACGAATACTTCGTCTTTATTTTCTGGGCTGTATTCTCTCAACCAGTCCATCAAGTTATCCTCCGTATTGAAGAACTCGGCATTTTCATTGGGTAGATATGCGTGCTTAATAGTTTGGCCGAAGGCGAAAGTTCCTGCACTTGCTTGTTGGCTACCAGCAAGAATTTCATAAAGTGCGGTTAGGATTCTGTGGTCTTCACTTAACAACGCTACTTTGTCTCCGCGGTTGAGCTTGAAGCTAAGATTCTGGAAAAGGACATTGCCCTGCTCGTCGTGAGCAGCAAGGCCGTCTACTTCAAGAATTTGGTCACCGGCATCACGTTCTTGATCAAAAATGATGGCAGGGTACATTCTTGAAGACGCTTGGATTTCGTCAACGTTTATCTTATCAAGCATTTTCTTTCGAGAAGTAGCCTGTTTGCTTTTTGAGGCATTGGCCGCAAAGCGTGAGATAAATTCTTGCAGTTCTTTACGCTTATCCTCTGCTTTTTTATTGGCTGCTTGACGCTGGCGAAGGGCCAATTGTGAGCTCTCGTACCAAAAACTATAGTTTCCGGTGTAGAGTTTGATTCGCTTGAAGTCAATATCTGCGACATGCGTACATACTGTGTCTAGGAAGTGACGATCGTGACTAACAACGATTACGGTGTTTTTAAAATCAATCAAGAAATCCTCCAACCATGAAATCGTCTTTAGGTCCAAATCGTTGGTAGGCTCATCAAGAATTAGGAGGTCTGGGTTTCCGAAAAGGGCCTGCGCAAGCAGTACGCGAACCTTCGTAGATCCTTCCATATCCTTCATCAGGGTGTAGTGATCATCCGTAGAGATGCCTAGGCCGCTTAGCAAGTTTCCAGCATCACTTTCTGCATTCCAACCGTCCATTTCCTCGAATTTAACTTCAAGATCAGCAGCGATAAGACCGTCTTCTTCATTGAAATCTGGCTT
>CATAPZ010000035.1:0-2349 GCA_949486955.1 Cryomorphaceae bacterium
AAGTATTCGATTTCCACGCGAACACGGTATTTAATCAAAGCGAACTCTGAAAAATAATGGGTTAACTCTGCAGTTTTTGAAGCATAGCGACCATCCACTGGAGTGATGGCATGTAAAGCAGTAGACATATGTTTCTTTGTTAAAGCGCAAAATTAGCGCAGTTGCCCTCGTTTTCCTAATTCTATGACCTCTAGGTTCTCCACTTTTCCACGGCTGTTCGGTTGGTTTTGAACAATATCGAAGCGTAGCACGGTTCTGACTTTATGAAATCCGTGGTGTCCAAAAGCACCAGGGTTCATGTGCAAACAATCGATTTTAGGATCGTTGACCACCTTGAGAATATGACTGTGACCACAGATAAACAAATCGGGCTTTTCATTGCGAATGGCCTCTCGAGTGCGCATGTTGTATTTTGGTGGATAGCCTCCGATATGGGTCATCCATACTTTCACACCGTTTAAGAAGAACTTCTGATGCTCTGGGTAACGGGCACGCATAGTGTGGTCGTCGATGTTGCCGTAAACAGCCACTACTGGTTTACCGGTGGCTTCCAAGGCGTCCATGCTTTCGTGGGAACCTATATCTCCAGCATGCCAGATCATGTCCACTTGCTGGGCAAATTCCAGCACGCGGTCGTCTATATGACTGTGATTGTCAGAGAGCAACAAGATTTTTGTCCTTTTTTCCTGCACAAGCGTACCTTTGGCGTATCAACGAGTACCAAAAGTAATGAGAACACTGCTGAGATTGGCCTTTGACGGCGCCCCATTTTGTGGATGGCAAATACAGCCAAGCGACCGCACGGCTCAGGGCGATCTCGACGATGCGCTTTCGAAGCTCTTAAATCAGCCTGTTTCTACTATGGGTGCGGGACGCACGGATACCGGTGTTCATGCAAAGGAGATGTACGTGCACTTTGATTGGAAGCCCGAATTGGCTGCAAATGTTAAAGATTTAGATCATTTAGTACACCGATTAAATAGGTTTCTAGATCCGGCCATCCGCGTTTTTGAAGCCCGCGAAGTTGCTAATGATTGGCATGCTCGTTTTGATGCCATTTCCCGCAGTTATGAATATTTCATGTGTGATAACGGTTCTCCATTTCACAGACATGCTGCTTGGATGGTCGATAAAATGCCCGATGTGGCGGAAATGAATGTCGCTGCAGCGCTTTTGCTTCAAGAAGAGGACTTTGCCAGTTTTTGCAAGAGCGGTTCGGATAACAAAACGACCCTATGTAATGTCACTGAGGCAAAATGGGTGCAACACGGCGATTTATGGATCTTCCACATTACCGCAGACCGTTTTTTACGAAACATGGTTCGCGCTGTAGTGGGTTCGCTGTACGAAGTAGGACGTGGCAAATGGACGGTAGAAGACTTTCAGCGCAGACTTCAGCAAAAAAATCGGGGTGCAATGGGAACCAGTGCCCCTGCTCATGGCTTATATCTATCTAACGTAACCTATAACAACGTCTAACATGTCTCAGGTCGGCGGAAAAGCATTTGACTTTAAGCTCTTTCTAAAGGTAATGGCCTATGCCAGACCCTATAGAGTGCTTTTTATTTTCGCTGTTTTCTTGACCATTGCCTTGGGTGGGTTAGGAACAGCTCGTCCTATCCTCATTCGCAGTGTGATTGATGATGCAATATTGATGAACGATGCGCCTGAGCTCATTCGCTTGATGCTTCTATTGGTCTCTTTATTGGTTATTGAAGCCCTTGGTCAATTCGGGTTCATGTATGCCGCCAATTGGCTTGGACAAAGCATTATTAAGGACATCCGAATAGAACTTTACGATAAACTTCAAACCTTTCGTTTGGGGTTTTACGACCGCACACCCATAGGTCAACTTGTAACTAGAGTAGTCTCCGATATTGAAACGATATCACAGATTTTCTCCCAAGGAATTCTGGTGATTTTTGGTGATTTGTTCCGCATTTTAGTGATGCTCGGTGCCATGTTCTTCTTCTTCAATCCAGTTCTGGTATTGGTAAGTTTAAGCGTAATTCCAGTACTTTTTGTAGCTACTCGTTGGTTTCAACGAGGAATTAAAGGAGCGTTTCAAAAAGTACGCACGGAGGTGAGCAACCTAAACACTTTTGTTCAAGAACACTTAAGCGGTATGTCTGTAGTTCAAGCCTTCGGACGCGAGGATCAGGAGATGGATAAGTTCAAGGAAATTAACGACCGTCATCGCAAGGCAAACATTGAAAGTATTTTTTACTACGCACTGTTCTTCCCAATCATCGAAGTTCTTAGCGCCATGTCTATTGGTTTGGCCGTTTGGTACGGCGGGATGAATGCTGCAATCGGCGGCAGTGTAACGATCGGAGAACTTACGGCAAT
>CATAPZ010000036.1:0-2152 GCA_949486955.1 Cryomorphaceae bacterium
AGAAGCTGCGAATAAAACGCCAATGGAAAAAAAGAATCCTTTCATAACACAATGTTAGCGAAAGGAGATGGAATGGTATTCACGAAAAACTACATTACTTTTGAAGAATGAAAAAAACACTTCCCTTCCTGCTAATCCTCATTCTATTTGTGACCTGTACGACTGACGAGGCACGATTTAACCGCGAGATCGCGGAAATCGAAGCATATGTTGCTACCACCGGGCTCGATTTTACCCAAACTCCATCCGGCTTATTTTATCACATCGTGGATACTGGAAATGTGAATCGTATACCGGATAGCACGAATGACGTCAGTTTCAAGCACGTTGGGTATTTACTCGATAGCACTATTTTTTCGAACGGTTGGTTTGCCTCCAATCATATGCCGATGACTGTTTTTGTTCGAGGTTTTCAAGAAGGATTGAAAATCCCGGGAGAAGGCGGAACCGTTGTTGTCGCTTTCCCTTCTAGCTTGGGCTACGGAAAGAAAGGTGCAAGCACTGTTCCTGAACACGCGCCTCTTGTTTTCAGAATAAAATTGGTCAATTATTATTGAGACGTTCACAACTTTTAGTTGCTGACAAAGGTTGATTTTATTGGCAAGGCATAGCATCTTATTGGGAAACGCGCCCAACGATGCTCACCAATATTGCCCTCTATTATTACCTCATCTACACACCGCTACAGTTTTGGCCGTGCGAACCCCAGACGCATTTGGCACTGCGCAGCTTTGGTCTTCCACAACACGGCGCTACTGCGGGCATCTTTCACGACAAGGGCAAAGCGATTATTGACATCGCCCATCTAGATGCCTATTCGCAATACAGTCTACTCCTAGGTACACCTATTTCATTGACAGAAAACCTTACGCTGGAAAGTAGTTTGGGCTTGAGGTACACGGCACTTCAAAACCTCACCTACTACTTTGACCCTGTTGTCCATGCGGTCGCTTCCTATGAGCCGGATGCACAGCGTATTTTACGCGTAACTGCGGGATATGACCGCGGGCAATTCATTGCACGCGCGGAACACTATTATTTCATATCCAAAGAATGGTCCGTGGCTGCTGGATGGTGTCGAGACGACCTTTTGCCGGCTGCACTCTACGCTCAAGTAAGTTATGTACGTAACGAAATCGGGGTGTTTTGGGTGCAACAAGGTGCCTATTCCGCAATGGGGTGCAGTTATTTAAAAGACCACTATACGGTAAGCGTGGTTATCGGAAATACGCAGCTGTTTGGTCCTGCCACTTTCAGCTATACACCGTGAAATGGTGGTGGTATCTGTGCTGTTGCAATATACTTTGCGGTCAGTCCTTTTTAGAAGAATGGACGCCTGCAAGGTCTACTGTACTGGATACATTGACCATTAATAATTGTCCACCGGAATACCTGTGGCAATGGTTCGGTTTGAGCAAGGAAGCGGTATATGCCATTGTTGAATATAGGGAATACATGGGCCACATTATGGATCCTATAGAGCTTGTTGGGTTACCAGGATTATCGAAACAGGAAATTCAAGATCTAGCGGAGGTCTTGGCCTTTTCACGCGAACGACCGAAAAGAAATAAGAGTCAATTAACCTACAGTGGACGACTTCGTGGCGGACTTCGAATGAAAATACAGTGCACCGGTAATCACGACCACTTTGAATGGGGCGGATCAAAAGTGTTGAACGCAGCAAACGGACCCTTTGCCTCGTCTGAACCTTTGGCGTTTTTCGGAATAAAACAAAAAGGTGCCGTTACCTCGAAATGGATTATGGGTCAGCATACCTTAGTTCTAGGAGAAGGCTTGCTGAGCGGAAGCAATGGCTTTGGGTCGAGTAGTACTCGCGAGCAGTTTTCACAAGGATTAAGAGGGACGGTAAGTAGCTACGGAACGCGTAGGAATGGAATGGGTGCGTGCAGCCAATACCGAAGTGGTCGCATATATATCAGCCTCGATGAAGGCACAGGTATGGGCGGTGCGTTGGAATATATGGGAGACGAGTGCACCTTAGGTTTCGGCCAGATACATGGAGCGGGTACCGTTTATTTTAAAAGGCAGTGGAAGTCGCATCGTTGGTTTGGAGAGTTTACGACAAAGGAACAAGCCTTGGGGTGGAATTGGTGGCGAGACGACTTACTGTTTGAGAGCTATCTGCACCGAA
>CATAPZ010000037.1:0-10801 GCA_949486955.1 Cryomorphaceae bacterium
ATCGTGTTGGATCACTGCGGTCCATCCCTTCGAAAACTACGGCGGCCATTTTATCGACTTACAAAGTGAATTGGCCATAGAAAATGCCATACTCACTGTACTCGAAAAAGACGGCGACACCAAAGGCTACTCGCTCGATATAGATAGCGGATTCTATAGATTCTCTGACCTAAAACTCCCCGAAGAAGCCGTGCTTATCATTGAAAAAGACGGCATAATCCTTACCCTTCAGCCCTACAGATTCAACTTTGAGCCCCATCAAGAAATGGGCGATTTCTTGCTCACTTCAGATAGCCTCACTGGCCTTTGGAGCCAATTCCACTCTGGACCTCTTTCCACCTACAACCCTAAATGGTTAAATGTCGGCAGCCTTCCTTCTCAACGATCCACCCACTTCTATGCCGACCACCAAGGCAATTCCTTTGCCTGTTTTCCACACTCACTTTGGTCGTATATGAGCCTAGAATCTTCGGCAGCACTCCAATCCTTTTACGATCCGCTCAGACCCTACCTTCTGCCAACAGGCATTCCATTACCCAAGTATCTGGGAGATACCACTGTGCAATTCGAACCTGTTCAGTGGCCAGATACCTCACGCATTTACCTCTCGGAGGTACACTTCAACCCCGATAGCTTGGATGAATTCATCGAACTCCACAACTCACAAGCTTTTCCTGTGATTCTCCAAGAACTTCAACTGCGAAAACGTCCTGTAACTGGACTAACCGATGTTGACCTTATAGATCCTGATGTAGCCCCATTTAATGGGAGAGAAGTCTTATTTCCCCTCATTCTTCCTGGCCAATTCCTCGCCATTCCCGCCCCCTTTTCGCTCCCCAACGAATCAACTTCGCTAGAGCTAATCGGTCCTTACGGCAAACGTATTGATGCCATGACCTACGCTCCTTGGGATGATCCATTGTACGATAAACACAGTGCGGAACGCATTTCCTTTCTGGTTTCAGGAACCGATTCTTTCAATTGGTCCCCTCACCATTTCAATCACGCCAAACCCAGTGAAGCTTCTCCAAATGCGCCCAATTCCGTGGCACACTTAAACCTACTCCAACCTGATTTCAATATTGAACTGCTCCAGCCCAACATCTCCTACGATCCCTTAAATTTCTCCCCAACAGCCTTGCTCCGCCTTCGTGTGGCGGCCGGCGCTGAACTCTCACTTTCAGTCCACACGGCCTCCGGCCGCCCCATCGCCTTCCCTATGGAAAAACAGCCTTTGAGCGAAGGGCTGCAGCAAGTCGAAATCAGGCCCTTTGATTGGTATGGGACAGCGCCACAGAGTGGAGTTTACTTACTAATTGTTCAAGTGCGAGATAATACAGGACAGCAGCGTAAAATATTCCCCTTAAGTGTGTACAATCCTTAATAAGTCATTACTTCAAAATTGGCTTAAAGACTGTACCTTTGCCTCGAACAAAAAGCGAACGCTATGAAGTTTGGTGTTATCACCTTTCCGGGGTCAAATTGTGACCAAGACATGATTTACGTATTGGAAACCATCATGGGTTACGAAGTAGTCAACCTGTGGCACAAGGATACCGACCTACAAGAGGTAGACTGTGTGGTACTTCCTGGTGGATTCTCTTACGGCGATTACTTGCGCTCGGGTGCCATTGCAAAGATGAGCCCTATCATGGGTAGTGTAATCGAATTTGCAAACAACGGCGGTTACGTTCTAGGCGTTTGTAACGGTTTCCAGATCCTTACAGAAAGCGGTTTGTTGCCAGGTGCATTGCGTCACAACAACAGCCATAAGTTCATTTGTAAAAATGTATTCATCAAGCCAGTGAGCAAGACTGCAGGCATTACTGCTGACCTTGACCACAGCCGTGGTTACAAGATTCCTATCGCCCACGGTGAAGGAAACTACTACTGTTCTGCTGAAACATTGGCCGAGCTTAAAGCGAACGACCAAGTTCTTTTCCAATACTCTACAGAGGCTGGTGATGTTACTGAAGCGGAGAACCCGAACGGTGCTATAGAGAACATTGCAGGTGTTTGTAATGCCAACAAGAACGTATTCGGTATGATGCCTCACCCAGAGCGCGCTGCAGATGCTGAGCTCAGCAACCAGGACGGTCTAGAACTGTTCAAGAGCATGATAGGCCACATGGTGGTTGCTTAATTAGATGTATTCAAGGGCTTCGGCTCCGAAGATTCAATCATAAAAAAACCCCCGGCCTCGCGGCCGGGGGTTTTTGTTTATCAATGTTTCAGTGGCACTATTTAAGCATCACTGGAAGTGTTTCAATTATGTCCCCCTTTATGAGCTGTACCATGTATGCGCCACGTGCCCAACCTTGAACATCAAGATCAAGGGATCCTGTGATGTTGGTAACAAGGACTGTACGTCCTGCTGCATCGATAACGCGCAGCTGAGCCTCCCCTGTAGTACGAATAGTCAACAAGTTGGTTGCCGGGTTCGGGAAAATCTCAAAACCTTCAAGCAACTCCTCGTCAAGACCAATATTGTTTACGCTGTACACATCCGATACATTCGAACACTGAATGTTTGAAATAATCTTCACGTAGTAATCGCCATTGGCTGTAGGCATGTAGGTTGCAGAAGTTGCACCCGCGATTGGGTCCATATTCGCATCCAACCATTCGTACGAGTACGATCCTGCTGGTGTTGCTGCTACCAACTCACCTGTCGTAGCGTCTTGGCTCACTGTTGGCTTCCCAGGCGCTGGCTGTACACTCATAGTGCGCTGCTTGGTATTCGAACAACCCGTAGTTGCATCGGCGTACGTATAGTAGATCCAGTGTGAACCTACACCAGCAACTGATGGGAAAATAGAGTCATTCGTTACCCCAGTTCCTGAGTAGATACCGCCCGCTGGCGTACCTCCGCTAAGTTGCTGAGGACCGTCAAGCTCACATACATACCCTTGCGAGCTCAGTGTAACTGCAGGCAACGGGTTGACGTTGATGGTGATTGAATCTGCCACTACTTTGGCAGAAACACAGTCATCGGAACTAGTCATCTCTACTTTTAGTACGTCGCCATCGTTGAAAGTTCCACTATAGCTCGTTGAACCTGAAAGCACTACTGTACCGTTCACGTACCAATCATAGGCTGGTGTTAGACCGCCGTTTGTTCCGGTTGCCGTAGCGAAGACGCTATCGTGCTTACAAACCGTTGTTGCGCTCACAGACAATGCTACGGAAGAAACAGGAGCAGGTGTGATGGTCACATAATTGCTTAGGGTGACTGAATCTACACCCGCGGCATTGCTCACTACCAACTTAACGTCATACGAACCTGCAGCAGCATAAGTCACTGATGGGTTCGGTGCGTTTGACGTCGATGGTGTACCTCCTTGGAAGTACCACGTACGTGCTGCCGGGGTTGGCGTTGTGAAATCAAAGAAGTTCAACGTTTGGCCCGTACACGCTGCTGAATCACCCGTAAACGATGCTACCGGGGCTACTTGTGCCTGTCCTATAATGTTGATGTTATCAATAAATACGTTGTTGCCGTATCCGTTGATGGCCACAAACTTCACTTGGATACCCGACATACCGCTGTAGGCATCGAGGTCGATCGATGGACACGCCGCCGAAGAGTTCCCGTGACACCACTTCGTGCTATCATTAGGCACAAACGAACTGGTCAATTGGCCCGCAGTGCTAAAGTTCGCATCGGCAGAACTCCATGCTGCAACCTCGGCCCATGAAGAACCACAGTCGTCGCTTACATAAACTTTAAGGCTATCGCTGTAACTGGTAGAGTAGTACGCCGAAGCATATTCAAAGGTCATGCTTACCAAAGTATCGTTTGAGAAATCAAGCGGTGGAGAAACAAGCTCATCTACGGCACCTGTAGTACTGTATGAATAGTGACCCACTGTCATCGCTGTAGACCCTGGTGTCGTTCCACCAACCGTAGCCGACGACCAAGTCATACCGTTATCCGGGTTTATAATTTCCCATCCGACTGGTCCGTTTTCGAAATCTTCAACAAAAGGAAGGGTTGCGCCACCCACAGAGATGGCTTGGTACTGCGTTGTATCGTCACTACCATAGGTGTTGGTAGCCGTCAAAGAAATCGTGTAATTACCCGTTGCAGTAAATGTGATCAGTGGGAACTGAGAACTGTCGTTCGTTCCACCCACAAAATTGTACGTAGAAGGTGTTATTTGCCAGTACCATGAAGTAGGCTGGCCCGATGAGTTGTCGGTCAATTGGACCGTATCACCCAGACTACAAGTGCTCACCGGATCTGCGGTAAACGAAGCCTCTGGAACTGTGCTCAGACCCACCATCAGCGGACTTTGCCATACACCGCGACCGTAGGTGCCAATGCGCAGCATTGATTCATCTGCATACATCTCAAAGTCGTTAATAATAACGTTTGGCAAGTTCTTGTTGTAGCTCACCCAAGACGGATAGTTGGAGCTTTTGTAATACACACCAATGTCTGTACCGATGTAGATACCGTCACTGTTGTTTCCTTCAAAAATCACAGCAGTCGCAGGGACGTTCGGAAGACCAGAAGAGATGTTCGTCCAGCTCTGTCCGCCGTTAAAACTCTCCATGGCTTTCTTGTTGCTGTTAAAGCCTGATATCGCAATAGCAATGTGATCCTCATCGTCCGGATCAATGGCTATACCTAAAACATTATTTCCCGGCGACAATGAACCGCTTGGTGTAATGGTCGACCAAGTCGAACCGCCGTTGGTTGATTTATATACGCCTTGATTAATCAATACATAGATGTAGTTTGTGTTGCTCGGTGCAACCTCAAACTCGTCAATATTGGAGTTCCCGTTTACGTTGTTGGTAGAGGTTGCCGTCCAGCTGCTACCTGCATTGGTCGTTTTCCAAATTTTCTTAAACCCGGCATATGCCGTATTCGCTGTGACTGGATCTACTTGGAACGGTGTTACCCAGTTTCCTGAACCAGAAGGAGTCAAGCTATTGATAGGGCTGAAGAAGGCACCGCCGTTGTTACTCGTATAGAAGGAACCGTAATACACCGAAGTATACATCCGGTTGTCATTTACCGCATCAACACCATTGTCCATACCGTCACCGCCGGTTACCTCGCTCCAGTTCATGGTCGTTGAACGCATGTGAGAACCATTGTCCTGTGCACCGGCCAAAACCAATGAAGAATCCGAAGTACTCTGGCTTATTTTATAGTATTGAGTGATGTTCATTCCGTCGTTCAAATCGGACCAAGAAGAACCGCCGTTAGAGGTTTTATATACCCCACCGTCTGTACCCACATACAACTGCGATGTGTTTGGACGGAAGATAGCGTGGTGATGGTCCGCGTGCACGTAAGGCGTGGAGCCTGCACCGTACCAGTGACCGACAATAGACCATGTTGATCCACCGTTGGTCGACTTCCAAATATTAACCCCACCAACATAGATGGTGTTTTCAGCATTGGGATCACAGGCAATGGTCAAATCGTACCATGCCTGACCGCCAGAACCAGAACCGTTGTTTGCCCAACCCATAATGTTTGGTGTTGAACTCATCAAAGACCAGCTGTTTCCACCGTTCGTTGAACGATAAACACCACCGTATCCGTAGTTGCTGTCGCCATATACGACGTACAATTTACCCGGGGTACCTGAAACTGCTACCTCACAACGGTACTTACCAGAAGTTGGAAGACCGTTGGTTAATTGGGTCCAGTTGTCACCGGCATCTGCAGAGCGGTAAATCTTCGGAGAAGAACCAGAAGTCGTTGCATAGACTGTATCACCACGGCCCATTTCAATACCGTAGAAGGCACCTGTTCTTTCCAGTGTAAATGTTGTTCCGTAATTCGTGCTACGGTATACACCGCCATTCGTTGCCGCAATCACAATATTTGTACTGTCGGGATGCACGACCACTCGACCTATTCTGTAGTTCTGGTTAACGCTGTATGACAATCCTGTTGACGACCAAGTCACACCGCCGTCTGTAGATTTCAAAAGACCAAAGCTGTAGGTATCCGCAGCATCGCGATCGCCCGTTGCCAAATACATGGTATCAGGATGTACAGGATCTATGGCTAGATCACTCACACCAATGTTAGTTAACTCGTCTGTAAAGGTCTGCCAGCTCTGACCGTCGTCGTAGCTCACCCACAAGCCTCCTGCAGGAGCACCTGCATAGATTGTATCGTTATGCTTAGGGTGGAAGGCTACATTGTTGATACGGCCGATTCCGCCGTTAGAAGGCGCATTGTATGGACCCATTGCAGTCCATTCTCCGTACTCGTTTGTGCTTTGATTGTTTTGTCCTTGAATGGCCTGGTACAGTAGCCCAGGATGAGGGCGTACACCATTTTCATCCACACGCTGGCCCATCATGTGTTCCCAACGACGGAATTGTTTAATACCGTGTCCTTTTTCATAAGGCACGCCGCGATGTGCTTTGTTGAATTTATCGACAACTGTATTGAAGTTCACGCGGTAATCTTGCATGGCTTCAACCCAAGTCATTTCACGAATCTCCTTGTCTGTCAAGGTGTTAGATTCACGTTCTTGTGCGTTGGCAATAAAAGTGGCGGCGATAAAGGCTAACGATAATGTAATCTTCCGTAGCATAAGTGTAAGTTAAGAACCCTAAAGCTACAAAAATCGGGCCCTTCTATTCCTCCGTTTCCGCAGTAGTTACAAGCTTTAACTCATTGAGTTGTGCTTCGTCAATAGTAGCAGGAGCATCAATCATAACATCACGACCTGCATTGTTTTTCGGGAAGGCAATAAAATCACGAATAACCTCAGCGCCCCCAAGGATGGCTACCAATCGGTCAAAACCGAAAGCCAATCCACCGTGCGGAGGTGCACCGTATTCAAAGGCACTCATCAAGAAGCCGAACTGCTTCTCTGCCTCTTCCTTGGTAAATCCAAGCAAATCGAACATGCGGCTCTGTAACGCTCTATCGTGGATACGAATAGAACCACCACCAATCTCATTACCGTTCAACACAAGGTCATATGCGTTTGCACGGACCTTGCCCGGTTCAGTATCTATCAAATCAATATCCTCTGGCTTCGGCGAAGTGAACGGGTGGTGCATCGCGTGGTAACGCTCTGTTTCATCGTCCCATTCCAATAGCGGGAAATCCATCACCCATAGCGGTGCAAATACCTCAGGGTTTCTTAGCCCCATTTCCTCTGCAATGTGAAGACGCAATTCAGAAGTTGCCTTGCGCGTCAAACGCTCTTCACCTGCCAAAATCAAAATTAAGTCGCCTGGCTTCGCGTCGGCTGCCTTGGCCCACTCCGCTTGCTGCTCTTGCGTGTAGAATTTATCTACAGAACTCTTGTAGGTACCGTCCTCATTGACTTTACAGTACACCATACCCTTCATGCCGATATCTGGGCGCTTCACCCAATCGGTCAACTTATCGATCTGCTTACGTGTCCACGAAGCAGCGCCTGGTACAGCGATACCCAATACCGTTTCGGCTTGGTCAAAGACCATGAAACCTAGGTTTTGAGTAAGTGCATTTAGGTTGGCCAATTCCATCCCGAAACGGATGTCCGGCTTATCATTTCCATAGCGCTCCATCGCCTCTGCATAGGTCATACGCGGCACGCTATTAATGTCAACACCTTTCACATCTTTCAACAAGTGAAGCAACAATCCCTCGAACGTATTCAAGATATCTTCTTGCTCTACAAAGGCCATCTCACAATCAATCTGTGTAAACTCTGGCTGACGGTCCGCGCGTAAATCTTCGTCACGGAAACAACGCGTGATCTGGTAGTACTTATCGTACCCACTAACCATCAAAAGTTGCTTGAAGGTCTGCGGGCTCTGCGGCAAAGCGTAGAACTTGCCCTCTTGCATGCGCGAAGGCACTACGAAATCTCGTGCACCCTCTGGGGTAGATTTGATCAAGAACGGAGTCTCAATATCCATAAAGCCTTGCTCGTCCAAATACTTGCGTACCTCGATGTTCACGCGGTTACGAAGCGCCAAATTGCGCTGTAACGGGCCACGACGCAAATCCAAGTAGCGGTACTTCATACGAAGCTCTTCTCCGCCATCACTTTCCTCTTCTATGGTAAACGGAGGCGTATTTGCTGCGTTCAATACAACGAGCTTGGCACTTTTAATCTCCACATCACCGGTAGGCATGTTGGCATTCTTGCTGTGACGCTCGATCACCTCACCTTCAATTTGTACCACCCACTCGCGGCCTAGTTTTCTTGCTTCCTTCAACAAATCGGCATCCCACTCCTCATTAAAAGCAACCTGAGTAATTCCGTAACGATCACGTAAATCCAAGAAAGTCATCCCCCCTAATTCGCGCGAGCGTTGTACCCAACCTGCAAGAGTTACTGTTTGTCCAATATGTGCGGCGCGCAATTCGCCACAAGTATGTGATCTGTACATGGTACTAATTGTTTGAACCGCAAAAATAGCCAAACTTGTGGGCCAATTCCCTATTTTGCGTGGAAGATGATAGACCTTAATGATCACAGCATATTTATGAAGGCTGCGCTTGTAGAAGCTCAGCAAGCCGCCAGCGAGGGTGAAGTCCCCGTAGGCGCCGTAATTACTGCTGGCGGCCGCATTATCGCACGTGCCCATAACCTCACCGAAAGACTTACGGATGTCACTGCACATGCAGAAATCCAAGCCATCACCGCAGCTTCGAACTATTTAGGTGCCAAATACCTCCAAAAATGCACCCTTTATGTGACCCTCGAGCCCTGCCCAATGTGTGCCGGCGCCCTTTTTTGGTCGCAGATAGGCCGAGTCGTTTATGGCGCGAGTGACGCCAAACGCGGCTTTAAAGAGCACGGTGGTGAATTACATCCGAAGACCGAAATTATCTCAGGAATTATGGAAGAAGAGTGTGGCAATATCATGACCCAATTCTTCCAACGCAAACGCAAATAGGCGCATGAACCTTAGCACCATAGACCTCGCGGTCCTTATCTCATTGCTGGCAGCCACAGTCCTTATCGGGATGTATTTCGGCCGCAGTAAGAAATCATCCATTAGCGAATACTTCCTTGGCGGTAGGTCATTGCCTTGGTACATCGCCGGTATTTCTATGGTCGCAACCACCTTCGCCGCTGATACACCGTTGGCCGTTACAGAGCTGGTTGGGCAGTACGGTATCAGTGGAAACTGGCTTTGGTGGAACTTGCTCGCAGGGGGCATGCTGACCACAGTCTTTTTTGCCCGATTATGGCGTCGCTCAGGACTCACCACTGAGGTGGAGTTCATTGAATTTAGATACTCGGGCAGGCCCGCTGCCTTACTTCGTGGCTTCAAGGCTTTATACCTCGGCGCCTTTATGAATGTCCTAATCATGGGATGGGTAAATGTCGCCATGATTACCCTGCTCCAAGGGTTTTTTGGATTGACCTATAACGAAGCTTTCCTGTGGACCGGAGCAGCGTTGTTAGGCGTAGTCGTTTATGTAAGTTTTAGTGGCTTGAAAGGAGTGGTGTATACCGATGTGTTCCAATTCCTTCTCGCCATGGCGGGCTCTATTGCTTTGGCCATTTATGTCCTGGACGCTCCTGAGGTGGGTGGTGTTGCCGGTCTCAAAGCCGCCTTGCCTGAAGAAACGTTCAAATTCCTCCCGTCCATCAGCGGTGAGGCTTCAAGCGAGGGCAGTTACCAAATAACCTTGGCTTCTTTCTTGGCGTTCTTTGGAATGGTTTGGTGGACCTCATGGTACCCTGGTGCAGAGCCCGGTGGAGGCGGCTATAGTGCACAGCGAATGCTTGCTACCAAAGACGAACGCTCTTCTTTTCTAGCCAGCGCATTGTTCCAGATAGGCCACTATGCAGTACGCCCGTGGCCTTGGATTTTAGTGGCTTTGAGTGCCGTCGCTCTCTATGGATCAAAAGGGAATCCCGCAGAGGATATGCCTAGTTTTATCAGGTACGAAATGCTGGCCGGAGAGGCAGATTTTGAACCGATGAATGAAGCACAGGAGGAGGAATACCTAGCGTGGTCTCAAAGTTGGGGAGATGTATACGGAGAGCAATTGCCGCAGGCTGTGAAATACAACCAGGATTACCGCTTCGGCTACATCTTTATCATGCGTGACTTCTTACCACAAGGACTCTTGGGTATGCTCTTGGCCTCCTTCTTTGCAGCCTACATGTCGACCATGTCGACCCAATTGAATTGGGGGGCATCTTATCTCATTAACGACGGATACTTGCGTTTTATCAATCCCCATGCACCGAAGAAAACGAGTTTGAACATCTCGAAATTAACCACCTTGATCCTTGCAGTTTTTGGATTGTTGGTGACCAGCTTTATGGACAGCATCGCCGGTGTGTGGCAATTCATCATGGAATGTGGCGCCGGCCTAGGGCTCGTACTCATCCTTCGATGGTACTGGTGGCGCATCAATGCATGGACAGAGATTGCAGCTACCGTTGCACCTTTTGTTGGATATGCGGTAGCACACAGTGTGCTTGATTGGGCATTCCCGAACAGCTTCTTCTTTACCGTCGGGTTTACCACTGTGGCGTGGGTGGCAACCATGTACCTGACCACGCCAACACCGACCTATACACTTGTGGAGTTCTACAAGACTGTACAACCTGGTGGCGCATGGAAGCCTGTAGAAATGAGAATGGACCCATCAGAGAAGATTGAGGCCCCTTCTACACTGAAACTGTTTGTTTATTGGATTTTGGGAATTGGGATTGTGTACGGTGCCCTATTTTCTGTGGGAGCCCTAATTCTGCACTGAGAACCGAATCATTATGGTATAAAAAAGCCCGGCCGATGGCCGGGCTTTTTAGTGTCTGTATTTTCTGGATTAGCCAAGCGTACGCTTTACCTC
>CATAPZ010000038.1:0-3735 GCA_949486955.1 Cryomorphaceae bacterium
AAGGTGTGTACTACAACTTCCGGTACATCTGTTGGCAATACTTGCTTGCCCGTTGGGAACCCTGTAGCGATAATGGTACATGTGATTTTACTTCCTTCTTCTTGTTGACCGCCAATACCCATGATGACGTTGGCATTGCCGCCCGCCTCGCGTTGTATGTGGTCTGTAATCTCACCTATTTCATCAATAGTGATCTCGTGCTTTCCTTCTCCTGAGGTCAGAAGTAACAGGATGTTTTTTGCACCTTTGATATGGTTGTCGTTGAGAAGGGGCGAATCTAATGCGGCACTGATGGCAAGGGCTGCGCGGTCGTCGCCTTCGGCAGTTCCCGTTCCAAATAGTGCTGAACCGCTATTTTCAAGTACGGTCTTCGCATCGCGTAAGTCAATGTTTTGTGTGTAGTGGTTGGTGATGACTTCGGCAATACCCTTTGCTGCTCCAGCCAACACTTCATCGGCTTTGCTAAAGGCGTTGCGGAACCCAAGATCACCGTAGACTTGGCGCAATTTATCATTGTTGATGACGATCAGGCTGTCCACAGATTCACGCATCGCTTTGATGCCTACTTCTGCTTGTGTTGCACGAATGTTACCCTCAAAAGAGAACGGGGAGGTGATGATACCTACTGTTAGGATACCCATGTCCCTCGCTGCTTTAGCGATTACAGGAGCTGCTCCTGTACCGGTACCGCCGCCCATGCCGGCAGTAACAAAACACATTTTTGTGCCGTTCTCAAGCATCTTGGTGATTTCGGCAATGCTCTCTTGTGCTGCGCGATGGCCGATCTCCGGATCTGCACCTGCACCCAACCCTTCGGTGAGGGAGGCGCCCAGCTGTACCTTATTAGGCACGGGACTGTGGTACAAGGCTTGCGCATCAGTGTTACACACTATGAAGTCTACGCCATTGACACCGACGTGGGTCATGTGGTTGACAGCATTTGAGCCGCCGCCGCCCACTCCAATTACTTTGATCACGGAGCTGCGGTTTTTGGGAAGGTTGAATTGAATTCCGTCTTCGATCATGGTGTTGTTATTCTATATCGTCGTCTTCTAACCATTGTTTTATGCCGCTCACAAAGCCTTTCCAAATAGGGTCTTTGCGCGGTTTAGCTTTTGTGGAGCCTTCTTGTTCTGGAGCGCCTTCTTCCAATATTTCTTCTGGAACAGCCTCAGTTGTTGCCTCAGATTCTGGAAGTACGATCTCGTTCGGGTCGTAGGCCATAGGTTCTGTAGTTTCCGACAGTGCCATGGATAGTAAACCTATCGAGGTGGCGTAGACTGGAGAGGCCAATTCTTTTTGGTAGCCACTCGCAAGGTGCTCGTTCGGGTACCCGATACGTGTTTGCATCCCGGTGAGATACTCGACCAATTGGCCCATGTGCTTTAGTTGAGATCCACCACCGGTTACCACGATACCTGCGATTAATTTCTTGCGCGGGTCGTTTTGTTGGTAGTTGCTTATCTCGCTCACTACGCTTTCGATGATCTCCTTCACTCTCGCGTTGATGATCTTTGAAAGGGTCTTGAGACTAATTTCTTTAGGTGCACGTCCACGTAAACCTGGGATGCTGACAATCTCATTGTCCTTGTTTTCTCCCGGCCATGCAGAGCCAAATTTTACTTTCAAAAGCTCGGCTTGCTTTTCGATAATCTCACAGCCTTCTTTGATGTCCTCTGTGATAACCTTACCGCCGAATGGAATAACTGCCGTGTGGCGGATGATACCATCTTTGAAAATGGCTATATCAGTAGTACCACCACCGATATCCACTAACACTACACCGGCGTCTTTTTCATCTTCTCCTAATACGGCATCTGCCGAAGCAAGTGGTTCCAGTGTGATATCCCCAACTTTGAGTTCGCTCTGTTCGACACATCGTGCAATATTTTTGATGGAAGCAATCTGACCTACAACGATGTGGAAGTTGGCTTCCAAGCGAGAACCATACATTCCGCGAGGGTTGATAATGTTGCTGTCACCGTCCACGCGGTATTCCTGCGGAAGTGCATGAAGAATTTGCTCTCCAGGCATCATTACGAGGTTGTTCACATTTTTCTTGAGCGCCTCTAGATCGGTAACATCAATAATGGCTTCGGCATCGTCGCGCATGATGTAATCCGAGTGTTGCATGGAGCGAATGTGTTGACCGGCAATACCCACCATCACTTCAGTGATTTTCAGGCCTGAAGCTTCTTCTGCAATTTTAACGGCCGCTTTAATGCTTTCGATAGTCAAGGTGATGTTGGCGACAACGCCGCGCTGAACGCCAAGGCTCTTGCTTTTTCCGATGCCTAAAACGTCAATCTTTCCGTGCTCGTCCAATCGTCCCACAACGGCAACAATTTTTGTTGTTCCGATGTCCAATCCGACGGCTAATGGGGCATTTTGTGTCATCTCGATGTTGTTACTACTTGGTTCTTGTAGCGCAAGTCAATGCGCTTTATCTCTTTTAATTCTTCTTCTGTGTGGGCTGCGTAATACGCCGCTAGTTTTTTAAGCTCCCCGTCCAAACGCTCATCGCTGTGCGCTTTCGCTACGTGTTGGTATGCTCTCGGGACCAATTCCACGGTCCCACTGTCCACCGCCAATTGCGCGATGCTGTTTTCATGGACGATATTGGCCATCTTTTGAAGCATCATACCTGCTTCGGCCAGCATTGAACTATCCGCAGTTCCTGTGATTACAGGAAGGTCCAACCATTTGCCTTTGGGCTGTTTCAAAACCTCGTGATTCGCGGTGATGAAATAGTTGTCTTCGCCGGCATACGCCAGGGCAACTGCAGTCTTGCTCATTACTTCAACAACCAAGCTGCTGTCCATATTCCAATATACCTGCGCTTCTTGAACGTATGGCAAGGCCTCAACAGAGGTTTCTAACAAAAAAGCATCGATGTTTAGGGCGATAGAGTCACTTTGTTGTTCCAAGAATTGAGCAACGGTCTTTTCCAGTTGTTTTTCTGTTGTAAGGCCCTGTTTACTAGGGTCTTCAATAGAAATCTTCAGTTGGCTAAACACCGCATTTTGAACGTATTCTTTACTGGCAATACCGGCCAAAATGACCCCTAATAGCAGAACGAGTAGCACAAGCATGCCTAAAACCTTTCGTTTCTTCATGTCAATTCTGCTTTAAGAGGTTCCACTAAATCTCCGATATCACCTGCTCCTACCACGAGCACAACTTCGGGCTCAAGCGCTTTGATGCGATGGGTGAGAAGGTCTTTCTCAACGACTTCAGCGTGGGGTATTTTCTCTGCGAGTGCCGCGCTAGTTACACCCTGTATCGGCACTTCGCGGGCAGGGTAGATCGGCAGCAGTACGGTCTTGGTAGCTCTGGACAGCTGTACTTGGAATCCAGCCATAAAATCCCTTGTTCTAGAGTATAGATGAGGTTGAAATACCAATACAATCTTTTTCTGCGGGTATAAAGCGTCAACACTGTCCAGTAGTGCTTCAAGCTCTGTAGGGTGGTGCGCGTAATCTTCTATAATAACCGGATGCTCACAGTGGAATTCAAACCGGCGCTTGATGCCTTTGAAGCTGCTCAGCGCCGCAGCAATTGTCATGCCGTCCACACCAGCGTAATGTGCCAAGGCGGCCGCTAGGGTAGCATTGTACACATTGTGTGCTCCAGGCATCTTCAAACTTGTGGCGTGCTTTAGGCCATCAACCACCAAGGTAAATTCATAGGCGCCATTTGCCGGACGCACGTCTTTCGCGTGCACCTTAGCGCCCT
>CATAPZ010000039.1:0-5129 GCA_949486955.1 Cryomorphaceae bacterium
CTTGCGCCTCCACCTAGTGGATTGTCAAAACCAAGATCAATGCCGTTAAGAACAAGGATGGTGTCGTTTTTAATCGACCAACCCATACTGTCCATTCTAACACCTGCTGAATCTATTGTTAGGCCGCCGTTTTCCATGAAGTTAGCTTCCATGAAAGCAGACGGGCTTACATCACTTGAATCTAAAAAAGGCAATGCTTGAACTTGAAGTTCCTGATTTACACCAGTCCATAGACCAGTTACCTTAAACTCTGTGCTTTTGTTTTCCCATTTCGTACATGCTACTGCAAGTAAACCAACGGCTGCAATAAGGGCGATTTTTTTCATGAGGTTGTATTAAAGTTCTTCTCGTTATTAACTATTTCTGTGCCAAAAGCCTTGTTGCTTCCGATTTATCTGAGGCCAATTGTTTTTTAAGCTCAACCAAGTTATCAAATTCCTGTATATCACGAAGATGATGGGTCAATTCAAATTTCACATCCGCACCATAGAGCTCAATCTCAATTCCAATGCAGTGTACTTCCAGTTTTCGCTGTGCACTTTTTAGGGTGGGTCGACCTCCTAAATTAGCCATTGCAGGATACTCTTCTCCATTTACATGGAGCAATCCGGCATAGACACCATCCGCAGGCAATAGCTTATGCTCGAAATCACATTCAATATTTGCAGTAGGGAAACCGATTGTTCGACCAATCTGATCGCCTTTCACTACGCTTCCGCTAATGCTGTAGGTAGAACCCAAATAGTTATTGGCCAGTTCAACTTTTCCTTCAGCCAACGCGTTGCGAATTTTCGTACTGCTCACATTGACCTGATCGATATCTAATGCTGCTATTTCCTCAACTTCAAATCCATAGATAGGGCCGAACTCCTTCAAATGTTCGAAGCTTCCTTCTCTATTTCTTCCGAAGTGGTGGTCGTACCCAATCACGAGATGCTTTACCCCAATGGTGTTCACCAAATGCTCTCGGACGAAATCCAAGGATTGGGTTCTAGAAAACTCTTTGGTAAAGGGATGAATGATCAAATGATCTAATCCGGTCTTCTCAAGTAAAGCAATCTTTTCTTTTTGACTGGACAACAATTCCAAGTCAACATCGGGTTGCAAAACCAATCTTGGATGTGGTGAGAATGTCAACAGAACGCTTTCCCCGTTTACTTCACGGGCCTTTGCAACAAGTTGATCAAGAATCTTTCTATGGCCCAGATGCACCCCATCAAAGGTCCCTGTGGTAGCCACTGCACAAGAAAGTGTCTGAAAATTCTCTAAACCGTAAGTTACTTTCAACGTCTGTTGTAATTTGCTCCAAAATTAAGCATTGCAAACCGCATCCCAATGAGAAAGATTTCATCAAGACAAGCCGTTCAAGCCGGATGGATTAGATACAAGAATAAAGCTGGAATGTACACGGCCTTTACACTATTTAGCGTGATCGTTTCTATAATTGTTGCAACTGTTGCAGCGCGTATTGGTGGGATATTCGCCTTCAACACCTTCATTCAAACGACTGTCATTGCAATCTTGGCGGGAATAGTAAGTGGTCTTCTTAACGTTGGATTCGCCCACTTTGCCCGTAAAGATCAAGCAGGTGAAGACGTGGAATTTGGCCATTTTTTAGACGGTTTTAGATTCAATGTTAAATCTGTAATTGTGGTTATGGTAGCTACAGTAATGCTTTCTCAGATTGCTTCGCTGCTTATGCCAGAAGAATTAATGAGGTTTCAATTGACCGAAGAACAGAGCCAAGACTTTGAACTTATGATGATGGCTTTTGAAGACCTAAGCGAAGTTTTGCAGGCGAACATGGGGAGTTTTTACACCTTCGTCGGCTTGCAAATTTTCCTGAGTATTATATTGATGTTTGCACCATATTTCGCATCTCTTAACGGTAAGGATGGATTAGAATCTCTAGCCGATTCCATTAAGCTCGCCCTTCCGAATTTCTTAAAGATCTTCTTGGCAATACTCTTAGTCACGCTCATTGCGATACCTGTGACTGTTCTAACTATTGGGTTAGGCCTTTTGGTTATTGTGCCGTTTATGCAGTTGGTGGCCTACGACATCTTCGCTCAACTCACTGAAGAGTAAACTCAGTTCGGTTAAAAAACAAAAAATCCCAACCTGCATAGGTTGGGATTTTTGTTGTGCGGATGAAAGGACTCGAACCTTCACGCGATAAAGCACTAGTGCCTAAAACTAGCGTGTCTACCAATTTCACCACATCCGCATCAAAATTGGACGGCAAATATAAGTAGATTCTATAAAATCGGATCGTGTTTTAAATAAATTTCTGCTTGCCGAGGGAAAAGAGTAATTTTGATTTAAACCCAAGGATATGCCTTCATTTTCCCCAGAAGATCTTATTACGAGAGACCGTCACAGAATCTTATTAGGTGCGGTTGGTCCAAGACCTATTGCACTTGTGAGTACAGTCGATGAGTTTGGGACACCTAATCTTAGTCCGTACAGTTTCTTCAACATATTTTCCTCCAATCCGCCAACGCTCATATTTTCACCTGCGAGGCGCGTGAGAGATAATACGACCAAAGACACTTTGCATAATGCGTTGCGTGAGCAGGAAGTCGTTGTAAACGTGGTGAATTACGATTTAGTACAACAAGTGAATTTGAGTTCGGCAGAATACCCTTCTCATGTGGATGAATTTGTCAAGAGTGGATTGACCCCTGTTCCTTCAGAGCTTGTTGCGCCACCGAGAGTAGCTGAAAGTCCTGTAAGTCTTGAATGTATTGTCAAAGATGTAGTGGCTTTGGGTGAAGAAGGCGGCGCAGGTAATCTGGTGATTTGTGAAATCAAGAAGATTCATTGTGCGGCTCATGTTATGTCTGAAGAAGGCGGCTTGGATCAAGAGGCACTGGACCTGGTAGGTCGTATGGGTAAAAACTGGTGGGTAAGAGCCTCCGGTGATGCACTTTTCAGTGTTGGTGCCCCTAAAACAGGAATAGGTGTAGACCAGATTCCTATGGTTATACGTAATTCGACTGTTTTAACGGGGAACGATCTTGGGCTCTTGGGAGGGGTGACTGTACTGCCGACCGAAGAAGAAATAGAACAAAAGAAAAATGACTTTGATATCCGGAGATTATTGCAGAATTATGCAGACGGAATCGAACGTCGCGAAGCCTTGCATGAAGTCGCAAGGGAACTGCTTGAAAATGGGCACGTTCACGAGGCTTGGAAAGTATTATTAATAGATAAATCGGCCCGTTAAGAAGGGTAAGAAGATGAACATTGAAGCGAGAATTGAGAAAATAATGGATGAGCAGGTGATTTCTGACCGATTCAGAAAGCGCGAATTCGTAGTACAAACGAAAGAGCAGTATCCACAAACCTTGTGTTTTGAATTTACTCAAGATAAAACTTCGGTTCTTGATGCTTACCAAGCTGGACAAGAAGTGAACGTAGAGTTCAACATTCGCGGTCGCGAGTGGACACCTCCGCAAGGTGGAGCGACGCGTTACTACACCACGCTCCAAGCTTGGAGAATGTCTCCTTTACAACAAGCCGCTGCGCCGGCGCCACCTTCGGATCTACCTCCGGCGGGTCAGCCATTTACACCTAGCGGTGACAACAGCGTTCTTGACGACGATCTGCCGTTCTAATTCATCTATACCGTGGGGCGCTCCATTAATCCATTGCACTTTATCGGTCAGGACGGTTGGACCGTTCCGGATCCCGATACAGCTGCAAATAGCGAAGGGCTTATCGCTCTTTCGTGGGATTTAGCGCCAGAGCTATACGACAAGTGTTATCACAAAGGCATCTTCCCTTGGTTTGAGCAGGAGGGTGTGGTTTTCTGGTTTTCTCCAGAGGTGCGCTCAATTACGCCTACTGCTGAAGTGAAGGTGTCAAAGAGTATGCGTCCTTATTTGAATAAAAAGCAATGGCGTTTTTCAGTCAATACCGTTTTTGAAAAGGTTATTGAGAAATGCAGCGAAGTTCCACGCCCGGGTCAAGCGGGTACGTGGATTAGCGAGAAATTTCAAACGAATTTCTTGCACATGCACCAACTAGGCATGGCGCACAGTTTTGAAGTTTGGGAAGGCGATGAACTCATCGGGGGAACCTTTGGCGTGATGACCGGTGGTGTGTTTGTTGGGGAGAGTATGTTTCATACCCGCACCAATGCAAGCAAGTTTGCCTACATTGGAATGTGTCAGCACTTGAGCCGCAACGGAGTGGAATTTGTGGACAATCAATTGCCTACTGAACACTTAGACAGCCTAGGTGCATGGAACATTGAACGTGAAGAATTCTTGGAGCTGCTGCACCTTCATTCTGAAAGCAGAGAACGCGTCATTCTCGAAGCACTGCCTAAAACTACCCTACCTCTTTAGGGCACCTGAAAGGGTGTTCAAGCTAAGCACACTTAGTGCTATGAGAACCCCAGGGATAAGGCTGAGGTAGCCCTTGCCGGTGATGATGTATGGGTAATAATCCCGGATCATGCTGCCCCAAGAAGGCAGCGGTGGCTGGGCGCCAATTCCCAAGAAACTAAGTCCACTTTCAATCAGAAGGGCACTGGCAAAATTAGTTGCACAGATGACCAGGAGGGGTGCGATGGTATTCGGTAGGATCTCTTTAAACAAGATGTGGGAGGTGCTGAAGCCAAGTACCTTGGCGGCCTCGACATATTCTTGGTTTTTCTCCACTAAGAATTGGCCACGAATCACACGGGCAACCTCTACCCACATGGTAAGTCCTACAGCGATGAATACTTGAAACAGTCCCTTGCCCAAAACAAAGGTGAGCGCAATGACGAGCAGGAGGGTAGGTATGGACCAAAGGACATTCATCAGCCAGCTCAGCACTGCGTCTATTCTCCCTCCAAAATAGCCTGAAACTGCTCCAACGGGGATACCAATAACAAGGCTAACCAGAACAGCGATGAAACCCACACTTAAGGATATTCGACTGCCCAAAACGACTCTCGAAAAGTGATCACGGCCAAATTTATCGGTACCAAAAAGGTGGAATCCGTTCACCGTTTTGCTCCCTGGTGAGAGTAAGGTGTGCTTCAAATCCATGGTATTGGCGTGAGGCGTATGATCGAGGACCACAAAGTCCGCGAGTAGCGCAGCCAGAATCAAAGCTACAAGCCATCCGAGCGC
>CATAPZ010000040.1:0-6282 GCA_949486955.1 Cryomorphaceae bacterium
AAACCTTCTAGCAATGTGCTGAACGAGGTTGATGTTGTTGCTGCTGAAGGACAGAAGATTCAGGAACAAGTTCAGATGTCGAAAATGGAAGTTCCCATTAAGCAACTGAAATCCCTTCCGGCCATCCTAGGTGAGGTGGATATTATGAAAACTTTACAGCTATTGCCGGGTGTGCAAAGCGGTGGCGAGGGAACTTCAGGGTTGTACGTCCGCGGAGGCTCGCCCGATCAAAACCTTATCCTCTTAGACGGCGTACCACTGTACAATGTGAACCACCTCTTCGGATTCTTCTCGGTCTTCAATGCCGATGCCATCTCCAACGTAAGCCTTACCAAAGGCGGATTCCCGGCACGCTACGGCGGTCGATTATCTTCTGTATTGGAGATCAATATGAAAGAAGGGAACATGAACGAATTCCAC
Source organism: Cryomorphaceae bacterium (assembly GCA_949486955.1). Lineage (GTDB taxonomy): Bacteria > Bacteroidota > Bacteroidia > Flavobacteriales > Schleiferiaceae > UBA10364. The sequence goes on from CATAPZ010000040.1 coordinate 421, forward strand.
GGGGACGCTACGGCATCGCTTATCTCTTCAAAATTGACGCTAGAAGGACCGCTAATTAAGGACAAAGCTTCCTTTATGATCAGTGGACGTCGAACCTATATAGATATTTTGGCCCAACCGCTATTCAACTCATTAAACAACGCCAATCCCAACCAACAGACGGATCCACGCTACTACTTCTACGACACCAACATGAAGGTGAATTACAAAGTGGGTAAGAAGGACCGTGTGTACTTCAGCCACTTCCAAGGCAAGGACGACTTCGGTATCCGCGACCGATACACCGACAGTACACGTACTGAAGAATTTGACTTTGGGATCGATTGGATGAACAGCATTTCTGCAGCACGTTGGAACCACCAGTGGAGTCCAAAACTCTTCTCTAACGTTACTGCCACGCGTTCAGAGTACCAATTCAATACGCGTGCTCTTTCTGAATCGACCTTCCAACCCAACTTCCCGGATACCACTGGGCAGGAGTTAGAGCGCTTCGCAGGCTTATACTTCTCAGGTATTGAGGACTATGGCGGCCGTATAGATTTCGATTACGCCCACAGTCCCTTGCATTACGTCCGTTTCGGAACCGGGTATACCAACCACAACTTTAGCCCTGGCGCAACAAACCTTGAACTCAGTTCGGGCGGGTTCAACCTCGATACCACCATTGGAACAACGAGCATTCTATCTAATGAATTCTTTGCGTATGTGGAAGACGAATGGACGGTCAATGAAAACTTTAAAGTAAACGGAGGTTTGCACTTTGCCGGTTTAGCGGTCGAAGGTGAAACCTACACTTCCCTACAACCTCGATTGGGTCTGAATTACAGCTTGCCTGGGGATATTGCCTTGAAGGCTTCCTACGCGGATATGATGCAATTTGTCAACCTGCTGGCCAACGAAGGGATCGGTCTTCCTACAGATTTATGGGTGCCCTCAACGGCCAACATCAAACCGCAGACCTCTCGTCAGTATGCAGTGGGATTGGCGAAAAATGTGGGGCAATTCGAATTGTCCCTAGAAGGCTATTACAAGGACATGAAGAACCTTGTCAGCTATAAAGAAGGGGCTAATTTCCTCTTCTCCTTGGATGAAAACTGGGAGGATAAGATTACCCAAGGGGTTGGCCAGAGCTACGGAATGGAATTCTTTGCGCAGAAAAAACGAGGACAGACCACCGGATGGATTGGTTATACACTCAGCTGGTCTTGGCGCCAATTTGATGAGATCAACGACGGAGAGCGCTATTTCTTCACCTACGATCGCCGTCACGATTTTTCCGCCGTGCTCACCCACGAATTCACAGAAAACATTCAATTCAGCGGTGCTTGGGTCTACGGCACGGGTCGCGCCATTACCCTGCCAGAATTTTCCTACCTCACCTCCCTACCCGATGGTTTGAGCTGGTGGCAGAACCAACAGGCCTTGGTAGAACGCCCTTCAGATAAAAACTCGTTCCGCATGAGCGCCTACCACAGACTGGACCTCAGCCTTAGCTTTAGAAAGGAGCGCAGAAACTACGAGCGTTGGTGGGTCATTAGTGCCTACAATGCCTACAACAACCTCAACCCATTTTTCTTAGAAACTACGACTGATGCACAAGGGAACACGAAGCTCCGAGAGTACGGCCTCTTCCCCATCATTCCATCCGTCGCTTACCGTATAAAATTTTAAGCCATGAAAAAGATTCTATTACTTCTGGCTACAGCCTCAGCACTATTCTCATGTGAACGCTTCGCTGAAGGAGTTGCACGTGACATTGATATGCCGCCGCACAATCCACAGATTGCTGGTTCACTTTTTATTGACTCTAGGGATTCCATGCTCAGTGCTACTGTGAGTGAGACTCGGGGTCTTTTTGACACGACCAAAACGGGTATACTCAAAGATGCTGAACTCACCCTATTGAAAGACGGCGTGCCTTTGCACGAATGGAACACCCTAAGCATTTATGAAACCTACGACAAAGACCTCGGCGACCGTATTGGTATTCTGGACGGCGAGATCACCTTTGAGGTCAGTCATCCGAATTACGAAACCGTACATGCCGTACAGCGCTTCCCACAAAAGGCAGATTTCTCAGCTGAAGTGGATTACGGGGCAACGACTTGGTTTACCGAGACCTCGGATGAATTGACCCTTGAGTTCAATGATATCCCGGGCGAGAATCAGCATTACATGATCTCAATCGACCTCCACTACCGCAACGGGCTCAGTGGTCAGGATACCTCTGAGTATTTCCCATTGTGGCTAGAGACCAATAACCAAAATGCTCAGCCCATAAACGAAGGCGGCTTCCTCCTTTCAGAAGAGGGTGTTGATCGCAACTTGAAAATTCGTTTTGCCACTGGGGTCAATTCTTTTGACTACCTCTTCTTGGTGGAATACCGCATTACGGTAAAAACACTGAGCGACGAGATGTATAAATTCTACCAGAGCTACCAGGCCTTAGATAATGCCCAAGGCAACCCCTTTGCGGAACCGGTCATTTTGTATTCGAACATGAGCAACGATGTTGGCTGCTTCGGTGTCAGTACGACCGTACGTAAATGGGAAGGCTAAAAATTCTCAACGCATAAAAAAGGCGGCCCTACGGGACCGCCTTTTTTGTTTGAATATTCGTTGCTTACAGCTCCATCAGAACAGAACCCCATGTAAAGCCAGCCCCAAAGGCTGCTAAACATATGGTATCCCCTTCCTTCACTGCACCGGTCTGCACCGCTTCAGACAAAGCAATAGCAATAGATGCTGCTGTGGTATTTCCGTATTTCTGGATGTTGTTAAAGACTTGGTCGTCTCTAAGTCCCATGCGCTTCTGAATAAATTGAGCGATACGCAGGTTGGCTTGGTGCGGGATCAAACAATCGATCTGATCGGGCATCATACGATTCGTTTTTAATGCTTCACCGATCACTTCTCCAAAGCGCACTACGGCGTGCTTAAAGACGAAGTTCCCGTTCATCTGTGGGAAGTGAATCTCTGGAATAATGCCCTTCTCATCGTATTCATCTAACCAATGCCGAGTCCCAAAACCCTTCATCGTGAGTTCCTCTTTATGCTTCCCCTCACTGTGCATGTGGCAGCTCATAATACCTTTATGGCCTTCTGGTGCGCGCGAAACCACTGCAGCCCCTGCGCCATCGCCGAAAATGACACTAAGTCCACGACCGCGGGTTGTTTTATCTAGAAATGGACTTTGAAGTTCAGCTGCAACGACCAATACATTTTCATACATCCCCGTCTGCACAAAGGCATTGGCAATAGAGGTTGCATAGATGAATCCTGAACAGGCATTGCGGATATCCGTAGCTCCGATGGTACCCATTTCCATCGCTTCCTGAACTTGGACACCACAGCCTGGGAAATAATAATCTGGACTAATAGTGGCAAATACGATGTGATCAATATCGTCTTTGGTGAGTCCGGCATTTTCAATAGCCATTGTAGCGGCTTTGATGCCCATAGTGGCAGCGGTGTTACCGTCGCCTTCTTTGACCCATCGACGCTCTTCGATACCCGTTCTTTCACGGATCCACTCATCGTTGGTATCCATGAATGTACCCAGGTCGTCGTTTGTTACAATGTTTTCAGGAACATAATGGCCTACGCCAGTAATTCGTGCTCTGTGCATGTGTTCTGTGTTAAGGAGTTGTTGTGTATTAGGGCTTTAAGTTAGCGCAAAAATGACACATTAACTTGCCAACCTGTCAGTAAAATTTGGCGCTAGACCGAATGGCACAAACGTTGCCCTATGCTTGAAAACCTAAAAAGAAAAAACATGTCTAAAGGATCAATTAATGTAACCGCGCAGAACATCTTTCCAATCATCAAGAAGTTCTTGTACAGCGACCATGAAATTTTCCTACGCGAGCTTGTTTCCAATGCCGTAGATGCTACTCAAAAGCTTAAAACGTTGACCAACCTTGGCGAAGCCAAAGGGGAATTGGGTGACCTTACCATCCACATTAACGTGGATAAAAAAGCTAAGACGCTCAGCATTATCGACCGTGGTATTGGTATGACTGCGGAAGAGATTGACAAATACATCAACCAAGTGGCCTTCTCCGGTGCTGAGGAATTTGTAAAAGAATACGAAGGCAAGATGGAAGGTGCTGATCTTATCGGCCATTTCGGGCTTGGGTTCTACTCTGCCTTTATGGTCGCTAAGAAAGTAGAAATCCTTACCAAATCGCATAAAGATGCCGCCGCCGTACAGTGGAGCTGTGAAGGAAATCCTGAATTTGAATTGGTCACTATTGATAAAGAAGACCGAGGAACGGAGATTCGCTTACACATCGCAGAGGACAGCGAAGAATTTTTGGAGGAGAGCAAAATCAATGAATTGTTGAGCAAATACGCCAAATTTATGCCGGTGAGCATCCAGTTTGGTGAGAAGGACGAGAGCTACAACGCAGCAGCAGAAGGCGAAGAGGCGAAATGGGAAACGAAAAAAGTACCGAACGTCATTAACAACACGAACCCGGCATGGGTACGCACTCCGAGCGAATTGACGGCAGAAGATTACAAAGAATTCTACCGTGAACTCTACCCAACAAGTTTTGACGAGCCGCTCTTCAACATTCACTTGAACGTGGACTTCCCTTTCAATCTGACTGGGGTATTGTACTTCCCGAAAATCAAACCGAACGTAGAGCCGCAGCGTAACAAGATTCAGTTGTTCCAAAAGCAGGTGTTCGTAACCGATAGTGTTGAAGGTATTGTTCCTGATTTCTTAACCCTCTTACACGGGGTGATCGATTCACCAGACATCCCGCTAAACGTAAGCCGCTCGTACCTCCAAGCAGACGGTAATGTGAAGAAGATCTCTTCACACATCACCAAAAAAGTTGCGGATAAATTGGACGAGATGTTCCGCAAGGACCGCGAAGACTTCGAGGCTAAGTGGAACGATATGAAGATCATCATCGAATACGGTATGTTGACCGAAGACAAGTTCTTTGACAAGGCGAAGAAATTCGCGTTGTACGAAGATACTGAGGGCAAACTGCACACTTTTGATGCCTACCTAGAATCTATCAAGGAGAACCAAACGGATAAAGACAAAAAGACGGTAGTGCTCTACGCTTCGCACAAGGACGGACAGCACAGCTACATCCAGGCAGCGAAAGCCAAAGGATACCAAGTCTTGCTTCTAGACTCTCCGCTGACGTCCCACTTGATCCAAAAGCTCGAAGGTGAACACAAAGACACCACCTTCGCTCGTGTAGATTCTGATTTGATCGATAACCTCATCAAGAAAGACGAAACACGCGTTGCCAAACTTAGCGAGAAGCAAAAGGAAGAGTTGAAAACGCGCCTTGAAGCCATCGTGCCAAAAGAGAAATTCACCTTGAAACTCGAGGATATGGACTCTACCGAGGCTCCCCTCGTAATCACTGTACCTGAATTCATGCGCCGTATGAAGGAAATGCAGATGACTGGCGGTGGTGGTATGATGGGAATGAGCGATTTCCCTGAGATGTACGACCTCGTGGTAAACGCCAACCACAGTCTAGCTTCGAAGATTCTCGATACCGATGACGAAGGAGCGCGTTCTACAGCGGTGAACCAAGCTTTAGATCTCGCCAAGCTGCAGCAGAACTTGCTCCACGGTGAGGAGCTCACTGCCTTTATCGCTCGTTCTTACGAGATGCTCGGTGACGAGTAGATTAAATGTTGATTAAATATTCCTTGGTCCAAGGAATGTCTGAGGGGGCTCCGGCCCCCTTTTTGTATTTTTGAGGCTCACTCAATACGTATCATTACATGAGCACAGACGTACTCTCCTTAGCTACAAAAAACGCAACGCTCTGGACTTCAGATATTTTCGATGAAGCTACCCGAGCGGAGGCACAGGCACTTCTT